>JADLHE010000253.1 GCA_020848965.1 Saprospiraceae bacterium | reverse complement strand
GTCACCATGTATCTCCTTGGACAGCATCGTGACGACCGCAATTGATGTACTTCCATCCATTGAATATACCTACACGGCTCAGATATGCGACGGAAGCGCCTATTTGTTCAATGGCCAGAGCGTAAACATCGCAGGCCAGTACCAAGCTGTACTGACGGCTGCAAACGGCTGCGATAGTATCGTGACCCTCAATTTGGAGACGCTCGGCGACCTTGCTACCAGTTCAAACATGACTATTTGTGCGGGTACGGCATTCGATTTTGCGGGGCAATCGTTGACTGCCACGGGCGTGTATCAAGGAACTTTCACAGCAGTTGGCGGATGCGATAGCACATCTACGGTCTATTTAACGGTCTTGGAAAGCCCTTCCACCCAAATTTCGACCACCCTTTGCCCCGATGAAGGTTTTGTTTTCAATGGACAGACCCTCACTTCGCCGGGCGTATATCAGGCCGTACTGACAGCACTCAATGGCTGCGATAGCCTTGTGACCCTTAATTTGAATTATCACGAGCCGATTCACGCCGAGTTGTCTGCTACAATCTGTGCCAACGAAAATTATTCGTTCAATGGTCAAGCTTTAAATGCAACTGGAAACTATGAAGCCGTTTTGACAGCCGCCAATGGCTGCGACAGTACCATTTCCTTGGAATTGATGGTGCTTCCGGTGGATACAATCATTCAGGAATTGACTATTTGCGAAGGCGAATCTGTTGAGTTTGACGGCCAAAACATCGGTGAATCGGGAACCTACTATGCAACCTCCACACTGGGCGTTTGCGACAGCGTAATGGTTTTAATACTCGATGTGACGCCGCAAGTAAATGAGCATTTTTCGGTTGAAATTTGCGAAGGAGACACCTATGTGTTCCACGGGCAAGTATTGACACAAACTGGCGATTATGTACACACCGAAACGAGCAATATTGGCTGCGTGAACACCACGTACTTGCATTTGGAAGTGAAGCCAGTTTTCGTCGGTGCGCTGCAACTTGAATTCGAACAAGGTGATTCATGGAACGGCATTCCCATTGTGGCCGATACTTTGATTGAGGCGCATTACACAGCCACAAATGGATGCGACAGCACAGTCTTTGTCAGTATCAACGTGCTGACTGGGACGAATGACCTGACCGCAAACAACCATAAGCTCAGCATCTTCCCCAACCCCTTCGACGCCACAACCACCATCGAAATAAAAGGTATCGAATCGGGTAATCCGCTGATATTCAAGCTGATGGACGTGACGGGCAGGCTGGTTCAGCAACGGGCTTTCCGTGCGCCGTCGCTCAAGTTCCAACGGGAGAACCTGCCTTCGGGCCTGTATTTCATCAAAGTGGAATCGGAGGATGGGCGGCCCATTGCTGTAGGCAGGATGGTGGCCAAATGAGCAAATGAAAAAAGCCCGCTGGAGTTTCCAGCGGGCTTTTTTCTTGCTTCGCAATGCCTGTGCTATGGCTCGCCCACCACGAACGTGCAGTGCGCCAGCACCCGCTCGGTGCGCTCCGATTCCAGGGTGGCAATGTAGAAGCCTTGGTTCAGCATCAGGTTGTCCGGCAAGTTCGTGGCTGGTTGGGCATTGGCCACCGTGCCGAGCAGTTTGCCGTTGGCAGCATAGACCTTCAAATGGCAAGGCTCTGGCAATTGTTGTTGGTTGATGACGAAGCGCACGGCAACTGGCCCTGCGGGATTGGGTTGCGCCGTGAGTTGCAGGGGTTCTATGGTGATGGGGGCTGGCGCAGCGTTCGTCAGGCCACATTCGGCAGGCAACTCAGGCAGTAGGCAATCTTCGGGTGGGTATTCATTGTGGTACTCGTCCCCATGTTGAAAGCAAAGCAATTGGCTGCCACTGTCCGCACCTGGTTCCACCGTAGGGGTCATTGGTCCGGAACTGCTCCCGATGCCCGCCATCCACCTTTCAGGGGGATACAACGGGTGGGAAGGTGTGAAATAGATAACCTTTCGTACCTGTCCTGCGAGGTCTTCCATCTTCACGCTGTCCACGTGCCTGCTGACGTTTTGCCCCAAAATCGGGGAAAAAATACTGATGTCATCGCCTGCTTGGAGGCTGAAATCGTAAATCAGGTATTCAGATTGGTATCCGTTGGGCAATACATAGACCTTTTCGCCGTCCCTGCGTAGCCCCCCTATAAAACTGCTGGATGTGATGTTCAATTGGTCGCCCACTTGAAGACCACGGACTTGGTGATAGGGTGTTCCGCCCAGCACGGTGTCGCCGCATAGGGCCACGTAATAAAAGATTGGACCGGCGATGGTCGTTTGAGATACCTTCCAGACAGCGTTGCTTTCGGGGAATGGCATGTTTTGAGCGAGCATGGTGCCGGTCCAAACGAATAGGAAAACTATGGATGAAAAAATTGTACGTTTGATGTTTTTCATTGGTTGGTAGCTTTAGATTTTTAGTGACCCTTGGCAAAAAATGTTCAATCGGTTTACATGAAGAAAGACGTAAAGCCCCCGACAAGCGTTGGGGCGAAACGGTTAAAAAAAGGTTAAGCAAAGCCTACGGAAAGGCTAAAGGCCACAAACCCCAATTTTTCTCATCTTCGCAGCTTCAAAAATTAAAAGGTTTTGAATTTTCAACTTCAACATACCGATCCCCACTCCGCCGCCCGTGCGGGCCGCATCGAGACGGCGCACGGGGCCATCGAGACGCCCATCTTCATGCCGGTGGGCACGGCTGCCGCCGTAAAAGCCGTCCACATCCACGAGCTGGAGCGGGAGGTGCATGCCCAAATCATCCTTGGCAACACCTACCACCTCTACCTGCGGCCCGGCATGGAAGTGCTGAAAGCGGCGGGCGGCTTGCACAAATTCAACGGCTGGGAACGCCCCATCCTCACTGACAGTGGCGGCTACCAAGTCTATTCCCTTGCTTCGCAACGAAAGATAAAAGAGGAGGGCGTCACCTTCAAATCGCATATTGACGGCTCCTCGCACGTCTTCACGCCAGAACGGGCGATGGACATCCAGCGGGAAATCGGGGCGGACATCATCATGGCCTTCGACGAATGCACGCCCTACCCTTGCGAGTACAAATACGCCAAGAATTCCCTCGGCCTCACCCACCGCTGGCTCAAGCGCTGCTGCGACCGTTTCGATGAAACGGATGGGCTGTACGGCTATGACCAGACGCTGTTCCCCATCGTGCAGGGCAGTACCTACCCCGATTTGCGCAAGGAGTCGGCAGAGGTGATTGCATCATTTGACAGGGAAGGCAATGCCATCGGCGGCCTCAGCGTCGGCGAACCGGACGAGGACATGTACGCCATGACGGAACTGGTTTGCGGCATTTTACCGAAGGAAAAGCCCCGCTACCTGATGGGCGTCGGCACCCCGATGAACATCCTGGAGTGCATCGCCCTCGGCATTGACATGTTCGACTGCGTGCTGCCGACCCGCAATGCCCGGCACGGCCACCTCTACACGGCCAAGGGCATCATCAATATCCGCAACGAGAAATGGAAGAACGAGCACTCGCCCATTGACCCCGAAAGCACCAGCCACACGAGTCGGGTGCATTCGCTGGCCTACCTGCGCCACCTCCTCGTGGCCGGGGAGCAGCTCGGCGGCATGATTGCTTCGCTGCACAACCTCTGCTTCTACCTCTGGCTGGTGGGCGAGGCGAGGAAGCATATCATCGCTGGGGATTTTGCAGCGTGGAAGGAGGGGATGGTGCGGAGCATGAGCCAAAGGCTTTGAGATACTGGATGAGGCGCTGCTATGATTGACATGACTACCTTTGCATCCTAATCTTGAAATATTGGGTTGTTAAGAAAAACCCAGTTTTTGAATTCAAATACCGGCATTTCGTTTTGCCCTTGCCTCCAATCCGAAATCCGCAATCCGTAATCCGTAATGCTGAAGATTCTCGATCGCTACATCATCAAAAAGTTCCTCGCCACGTTCTTCTTCGTGGTGCTCATCTTTTCGATGATAGCCGTCATCATTGACTTCAGCCAGAACGTCGAGGAGTTCATAGACGAGAAACTGGGGCCTTGGCAGGTCTCCAAGGAGTATTACCTAAACTTTATCATCTTCATCAATGGCCTGTTGTGGCCGCTGTTTGCCATGATTTCGGTGATATTCTTCACCAGCCGCATGGCCTACGACTCCGAGATTATTTCCATCCTGAATGCGGGGGTGAGCTTCCGTAGGCTGGTGCGGCCCTATCTGGTGGCAGGCGGTTTGTTGGCCATGACGCACCTTGTGCTCAACCACTTCATCATACCGGTCAGCAACAAGACCCGCCTTGATTTTTTCCATGCTTATATCCACAAGGAAACGGACAAGGGCAATACCCGTGACGTACACATGTTCGTAGAGCCGAACACCAAAGTATATGTTCGGGACTATTTCAAGCAGGACAGCTTCGCCCGCAGCTTTCGGTTGGAGCATGTGGAGGGCAATCGGCTGCTCAGTTTTATTGAAGCGGACGAAGCCCGATGGAATGGCAAAACCAAGAAATGGAAGCTGAGCGGCTACGAAATCCACAGTTTCGATGGTAGGAAGGAAAGCATTGTGGTGGGTGGCAGGAGCAAACTGGATACGGTTTTCCACCTCACGCCCGGTGATTTCGTGCGCTACGATGACACCAAGGAGCGAATCCCATCCACTCGTTTGGCGAAGTTCATTGCCGAGGAGCAGCAGCGGGGTATCGGGAACACCAAGGGCTATGAAATAGAGCTTTACCGCCGCACTGCCGACCCCGTGACCATCATCATCGTCACCCTGATTGGCTTGGCCGTGGCCAGCCGAAAAATAAGGGGCGGCATGGGACTGCACTTGGCGCTGGGCATCGTGCTAGGGGCGGTTTTTGTTTTCGTCGCAAAATTCAGCATCACCTTTGCCACCAACGAAGCACTGCCCGCTTGGCTCGGCGTTTGGATGCCAAATATCTTCTTTGGCGGCGTGGCGCTATGGCTGATGAAGCGGGCGCAGATGTGATTGGATTTTGGATTTACCCTGCCTGCCAACGGCAGGGATTTTAGATTTACGATTGCGCAGCTTATTTCTTTACAGCGCTCTCGATGATATAATCGTATTTATACCCGGCCCCGAAGTCCTTGTTGAGGGTCAAATTGCCTTCCAAAGTGATGGTCTCGCCAAGTTGCACCTGCTCCACCGTCGTAAGCGTGAGGTCGAGGTTCTTTCCAGAGCCGTCTTGTAGGTGAACCCAGTTTCGGCCCATAATCATATTGTTCACCTTCATCACTTTCCCTGTCACTTTTACGGTTTTGCCCTCGTATTTCTTGAGGTTGGCCACTAAATCGGCGATTTTGATGGCACCGGCTGCTGCCGACACGCTTTTGGGTGCTTCAACGGTGGAGCCGCCCTGCACATTGGCGTGTGGGTTGGAACCCGGAGCGGCGGTAGTGCCCGCTGCGCCTTCCGGCCCGAAATCGGATACGAGGTAAAGCGTCTCGAAGCTGCGGTTGAACTCCTTGCTCTCGAAGTTCTTCTTCATCAACCCACCCCGAAAAGTGTAGTTGCTGCCGATTTTCACCTCTTGCTTCAACACGGCAATCCAAATGTCTTGGCCATTCTCCTGGCCCCGCACATAGGTGTACTTGTCGGTGTTCAGCACTTCCTCTGCTTTGATTTTGTGCTCCGCAACGTCGAGGTTGGGCTGGCCGGGCGCCGTGTTCACGCCACCTTGCATCGTGGCTGCGCCGGGGTCTTGGAACATGGGTGCAGTGCCATCTCCAGTGCTGGCCGTGGAGTCGGCTTTGATGACTTCGGCATCATTGCCACAGGATGACAGGGCCACGAAAACGAAAAGTACGGGAAACAAAAAGGCTTGGAATTTCATGTATCGCTTTATTTGAAAATACTTGCTTGAAAAGGTCAATCATGGTGAAGCCTGCTGCGCAGATTTCATCATCATTTACGGGCGACAAAAATAGGATATTGGGCATTGCCGCAGGCTAAGTTTCACTTTCTCAGACAGGGTTTTTACCGATTGGGAAAAAAATTGGCCAAAATCCGCCCATTTCCTACCAAAAAACGAAACGAGGCCACGCCGAGGCCAAGTTGCCGCCAAATTTGTAGCATAAAATTAAAAAATCTCACTCCATGCAAAAGACATTATTACTTATTGACGATTGCGATATGATGCGCCGCTTCCTTATGCCTGTTTTTCAGGAAAACTACACCGTAGTTGCCGTGAAAAATGCAGCTGAAGCGATTCTTTGGCTCACCGATAACACAGCACCCGATGCGGTTCTTTTGGATTACAACCTGCCCGATATGTCAGGACTTGAGTTCCTCCAACACTTCCGTTTGCGCAGCAACTGGACCAACGTGCCAGTCATCATGCTGTCTGGTGTAAGCGATGCAGAAAAGCGCTGGCAGTGCTTGGAGGCAGGTGCCGACGATTTCCTGTCCAAGCCTTTCCACCCAAGGGAGTTGGCATTGCGGGTCAACAAGTTTGTTCCAATTTCGGATAGCCCAAAAGCTGTGGCCGCCGAACCTAGCTATTCGCTGAGCTAAGGAGCTGTTTTCGCTTTCTCAATTTTTCAAATAGACGACCCGCAGGCTTACACTAATAAAGCCCAAACAAATGCTAATTTAATAAACACATCATTTCAACTTAATCATGACGAATAATTATGTGTCATCTAAATCCCCCTCATTTAAAATAAATACTTATCGAATTTCAAAACGGGCTTTCGACATAGTCGTTTCCTCCTTATTATTATTGATGCTAAGCCCCATGCTTTTACTGGTCGCATTGCTTATAAAACTGGAAAGCAGAGGGCCTGTTTTTTATGCATCAAAAAGGGTTGGAGAAGGCTATAAAGTCTTTGATTTTTATAAGTTCCGCTCCATGCGGACGGACGCAGACCAATTGCTCGAAAAAATGAAGGCGCAGAACCATTACGGTGGCGCAACCGAGGCCCCAAAGGCGCAGTACTCATGGCAAGAAGCGCCGGAGGAAACGGCCCTTGTAGCCGACGGAGGCTTCGTGGCCGAAACGGATTGGCTTAACAACAAAAAGGCCGAAGAGAAAAAAGCCTTCGTCAAGTTCAAGAACGACCCCCGAATTACCCGGATTGGGCAATTCATTCGCAATACCAGCATTGACGAACTGCCCCAGCTAGTCAATGTGTTGAAGGGCGATATGTC
>JADLHE010000252.1 GCA_020848965.1 Saprospiraceae bacterium | reverse complement strand
TGCTGGTCGTCGTGCATGACTGGGATGTTCAGCTCTTTTTTGAGCCTTTCCTCAATTTCAAAGCACTCTGGTGCGGAAATATCTTCCAGATTGACACCGCCAAAAGTCGGCTCCAGAATCTTCACCGTCCGCACGAATTCATCCACATTCTTTGTGTTTAGTTCGAGGTCGAAGCAGTCAATATCGGCGTAAATCTTGAAGAGCAGCCCCTTTCCTTCCATTACGGGCTTGCCTGCCTCTGGGCCAATATCGCCCAAGCCCAGCACGGCTGTACCATTGCTGATGACGGCCACGAGGTTGCCTTTGGCGGTGTATTTGTAAACATTGTTGACGTCCTCGGCGATGGCCAGGCAAGGGTCGGCTACGCCGGGGGAATAGGCCAAGGAAAGGTCCCGCTGGTTGGCGGTCTCCTTTGTGGGTACGACTTCGATTTTTCCGGGGCGGCCCTTGGCATGGTAGTAAAGGGCTTCTTCTTTCAACTGTTTCTTGTCCATATCTAATTTAGTCGAAATGGTTAGTGTCAAATTTACGGGGCGGCAAACTTAGTGGAAATTGGCGGAATGGCAAGACAGTATGGTTTCGAGTGAAATCGGGGAAAGGCCTACATCCAAAATCACGGTTTTTACTGGCTAATTTTTCGGCATGATTTTACCCAAATCTTCAAACGTAAAGTGACCTCAATAATGCTCTTAAAACGTGAATAATGAATAGACAACTTGGTGCTATTTTATTAATCTGCTTAGGCATTTACTTATGGTATTTGCTGAGTGATAAGCGTAAATTTTCAGAATTGTCTCCTTTAAGTAAAAATGTCAAAATCAACATATTCGTCATGATGTTTTTTATGCTAATCATCGCTATTTTAATGGTGATTGGAAAAGCAGAAATTTTATAGGACCTGAATGGATAGAGTTAGGATTACAGGCTTTCATTTGACCTCAAGCCGCTACATTTGCCGCATGGAAAAACCCGTTCAACACCAGCTATTCCTTTTGCTCAAAATCGCCGCAGCCAGCGTCTTTGCGGGCCGTGCCTACCAGCATCTTTTTTGGGAAGCGCCCTACCGGGAACTGCTCTGGGACGACCAAATCATGCCGCCCTTCATCGAGGCGCTCACGCCTTGGACCTGGCACGAATACGTGACGAACCTTGCCGTGGATGAGGTTTACACCAAATGGATGGTGGGTTTTGGCTTGTTTTACATGCTGCTTGCCATTCTTTGTTTGTTTTATGAAAAAATGCCGAGGTGGGTGCGTTGGCCAATATGGCTTGGCGTGGCTGGGCAGGTGGCCTTGGCCTTGCTTTATATGAAGGAGTTTTTTCTAAGCCTTGGGCAGTTCTTTGAGTATGCGTTGCAATTCAGTGCGCCAGCTTTTTTAATCATTTATTTCAGTAAGAAGGAAATAACGCCCCGATTGCTATTTGCGATGAAGCTTGCAACGGCGCTGACCTTTGCTTGCCACGGCCTTTATGCGCTCAATTTCTATCCCCGTCCCGGCCTTTTCACCAGTATGACGATGCAAAGCCTGCATTGCTCGGAGTCGTTCGCCGTCAACTTCCTGACCGTGGCTGGTTGGCTTGACTTCGTTGTGGCGGTGGGGATTTTCTTACCTAAAAAATGGTCGAAATGGTTCTTGTTGTATGCTGCGATTTGGGGGTTCGCCACCTCGGTTGCCAGACTATGGGGCAATTTTTACCCAGATTTTCCCTTGCCAAGCCTGCACGAATGGGCCTACCAAATGGTCTATCGTTTGCCGCATGGCTTGATTCCCTTGGTGTTGTGGTTGCATCTTCGGGAAGCCGTTTTAAATAACGCCTTAGAACTCCAAGCCCGCCAATAAAGCCACCGAAATATTCCGAGCATCAAATGCCGACTCGCCTTTGCTGATGTTTAATTTGCCATTGTAGGCCCGCAGGCCAATTTGCAGGCGCATCCCATTGGAGAGGATGGGGCTGGCACCGATACCCGCCACGATGGAATGGTCTATCTTTTTATAATCCTCGGGCATCTTCAAAATCTTGTAGGTGTTTTGACCTTGATTGTTCTCATAAACGACGGTTATCTGCTTCGGAAAATCATCGGTGCGGTGCAGCAGGTAGCCGAAGGCATAGCCAATTTGGATGAACATCTTGAAATCATCGCCCGCAGAAAGCTGGAACAGCGCAGGTATTTGCAAATAGTCGAAATGCTCGTCAATATGTTTTCCAACCAAGGGATTGCCCAATCCATCTGAAAGTTGAACACCAGACCTGCCGCCTTTTCGCTCCAAGTTCAGTTCGCCCCGCAAGGCCACATTATCTGAAATGCCAAAAGCGCCAAACACGCCGAAAGTATAGCCGAACTTATAATCAAATGGGTCAATTGACACATCGGAGGCGGCAACCTGCTCCATGCGCAAGGAGGAAAGGGTAGTGCCAAAATACGCCCCAAAATGATGCTTCTGGGCTTGCGCAATT
This sequence comes from Saprospiraceae bacterium, assembly GCA_020848965.1. Lineage (GTDB taxonomy): Bacteria > Bacteroidota > Bacteroidia > Chitinophagales > Saprospiraceae > UBA6168. Next base: position 3,026 of record JADLHE010000252.1, on the reverse strand, counting down.
GTTGCTGAAAGCAAAGCGAAAATGAAAAACCAGCGATGAACAGGATTCAAGGTCATGAATGATATTTTAGGCCAAATGTAGCACAGCCCAAGCTTCCTAAGCCCAAAAATCACTTATTTGTCCAAAATTGACCACTAACCCTCTCACATCTCTCACCCTCTCATTCATTCGCACCCCTCCAACACCCGCAACTCCACCCGGCGGTTTCTGGCTTGGTCCACTTCGTGAATGGCATAGGGTGAAACCATTTCGTGGTTGCCATAGCCCTTCCAACTGATGCGGGACTCGGGAATGCCGTTTTCCAACAGGTATTTATAAACCACTTTCGCCCGGTTCTCCGAAAGCACAAAATCGGCGCTGGTGCGGCTGACAGGCGGTGCATTCGGGCGGTTCACATGGCCTGCAATCTCGATTTTCATCGCCGGATTGGCCTGCATGAAGCGCAAGATTTTGGGTAGTTCCGGCTTCGATTTTTCCAACAGGATGGGCAGGTTACCCTCGAAATAGAGATTGTCAATATCGGCGATGGCACCCTTGCTGGCTGGCTTGAGCGGCATGGCCAATGGCTTCACTTTCTTGTCGGCCTTCACCATTTCTGATTTCATGAAATGGCAATTGGCAAAGGCATCAATGCCCAATACCGTCCCGACAGGCACGACCGTCTTGAAGCGGCCATCTTCGCCAGTTTTCACGGAGTCCACCATGTTTTTGCTTCGGAAAATCACATCGGCGAGCAGGGGCAGGCCCGTCACGGCATCCGTCACTTGGCCCTCGATGGTAATCATAGGCACGGTGAGCAGCACCTCCACTGTGGCCCGGCGGTTGCGTTGGCGGCCTTCCTCAGTAGCGTTGAAGGTGGCAGGTGTTTTCTCCCCAAAATAGGCGAAACTGATAAGGCTGTCTGCTACGCCATTTTTCACCAAAAAGCCCTTGACGGCGTTCGCCCGCCGCTCAGAAAGCGCCAGATTATTGGACAAGGAACCGATGCTGTCCGTGTGCGCCGTGATGCGGATGCTGAAATTCTCCTTGCCCTTGGTGAAGCCGACCAATTGCGCCAGCACCGAGTCAGCAGCGGGCCGGAGGTCGTGCTTGCCAAAGTCGAAATAGACTTCGCCCGATTTGGCGGTCTTGGTGGCGGGCATGGGGCTTTGGGCGACCAACTGGCCAATGCAAACCAAGGCTAAAAATATGGACGATAGGGCTTTCATGGCTTCGGCAATAAAATTTCAGCAACAAAACGAATTCGCTCCACAAAGACACAAGTTAGATGGGATAATTGCACACTATTTCACAAGTTTCTCCATTAACCACTCTTTTTCGGCCACCCTTTCCGTGGCTGCTATTTCTTGGCGGAGCTGTTGGTTGGCGGTTGTGTCTTTGGGTTCAATATTGAGCAGTTTCCGGGTGAAACGGATGAGGTTCAGGTAAAGGTCACGTTGGTAGCCGAGGTCTTTTTTGCGGTAGATATAGGTCTGGAAGCTGTCGAGCAGGGATTGCAGGGCCTCCGTTTCACCAAGGTCATAATAAATGCGGAGCAGCATCCGGCGGGCGTTCATATTGTTCAGCACGTCGTCGGTGCCGACCCGCTGGAGCAAGGTCATTGCCTCGGTGTATTCCGCCCGCTTGAAATGATAGAGGGCGAGGTTGAAATTGTAGGTGCTTTCCCGGTATTTTTTCTCCAAGAATGGCTTGAAAGATTCAATGAACTGCTTCACCCACTCAAATTCATTCAAGCCCAGCCCAATGGCCACGATATTTTTGTAGGTGAACCTCGAAAGGTGTTTGTCCTCCAGAAAAACACCGCTGTCCAAGCCTGATTTGTACAGCTCAAAAGCTTCTTTCCTGAACGGGATACTGCCTTCGTTCACTTTTTTGATGCAGAAATTCAAAGCCAGAAGATGGATGTCCTTTAGCTCGCTCTTGGGGAAATGCCCTTGAAAGCGCTGTATATTATTGCGCAGCGTCTGGAAATTGGCCAGCGGCTCAACACCTTTTAGCATCAAAAAGCAACAATGGTAAACTTGAATGGCAGGCACTTCCGAATAGTCATGCTCAGCAAGGTGTTGGAGGACATGGGGAAGGATTGCTGGCAGGAAATCAAGTTTGGAGACCGTCTGGTAGCTTAGTGCCACACAGCTTTGGTGCAGGATATTGGCGATGAAAAATTGGCTCAGTTCCTTCGAGATTTCCTCGAAGCCAGGGGCGGCGGTTCGGGTCTTGCTGAGGGTGTGCAGAAGCTGCTCGTGATAAAGATTATATTGAAGAAAATGCGTGTCCGAATTTCTTAAAAGCTGCGCATCCAATGCTTTTTTACCCTGTTGCCATTCCGATTCAAACACCCGCTGCAAGCTCCGTTTGCGCAGCGCCTTGATGGTCAGCAACTGGTTCTGGATAGGGTCGGCCATGATTTCCTTCTGGGTCAGATACGATTTAAGTTGCTGAAAAAGAAAGGAAACGGTATAGCGCAACTGCTTTTCATCATAATCTTGGCCTTGGTAAACCTGTTTGTGGACGCTTACTTTATCGAGGCTCAAAGTACTGTCACTCATGGAGGCTGCCAAGTATTCAAAGAGCAGAACAACGTCGTTTCGTTGGTTGAAAAACGGTGACCGAAGGAATTTGAGAATCTCCCGCAGTTCAATTTTGGAAAAACTTGCCATAACTTCCATCAGTTTGCTGCCAGCAATCGAAGAACTGTTTGGCAGATCTGTATCGTTCACGGTTTTACTTGATTCGTTTTGTTTCATAAATAATTGAATATCAGTGCAGTGGAATCTAGTATTTGTTTTCAAAAATGATGAATTTACGAAAATAGCCTTTTTTTTGATTGGCAAGTTACTTTATTTGTTGTTGCAGGCATAATTTCATAGGTTCACATTTGCAGAACGAAAAACACTTATTACCCATGTTGCGAACTATCCAAGGCCGCTCCTTATTTTTTTGCTCGAAATTGGTCGTGCTGTTTTGGCTGAGCATAACCACCCGGTTGCTCGGCAATGGCCTTGACTCGCTCTCAAAGGTCGCAG
>JADLHE010000251.1 GCA_020848965.1 Saprospiraceae bacterium | reverse complement strand
ACGGAGCGCCCGTCCACCGTCAGCCGTCCACCATCTGCCGTGATAACCGTCACCGACACAGGTGCAGGCATCCCTCCCGAAGACCTTCCGAATATCTTCGACCGTTTTTTCCAAGCCAGCAATTTGGAAAAGGCAAAGGCGGGCGGCACGGGCATCGGGCTGGCATTGACGAAGGAATTGGTACAGGCGATGGGCGGCGAAATCAGCGTGGAAAGCGAGGTGGGGAAAGGGGCAGTGTTTACTGTACGGTTGCCGATTACTATTAAGGCAGCAGCGAGTGCCGGGGTGACATGGGACCTACCAAAGCCAGGCGGCGTCTTGAAGTCGCCACTTGACATGCTACCAGCCGCCGACGATTCCCAGTCCGTCCTTCTGATAGAAGACAACCCCGATGTAGTGGAATACCTCGCCGCCTGCCTGCAAGGACAGTTTGCCCTTGACTTCGCCTACAACGGCCGTGCGGGCATCGAAAAGGCGCTGGAATCCATCCCCGACCTCATCGTGAGCGATGTGATGATGCCCGAAAAAGACGGCTTCGAGGTGGTGGAAGCCCTGAAAAACGACGAGCGCACCAGCCACATCCCCATCATTTTGCTGACCGCAAAAGCCGACGTGGAAAGCCGCCTCAAGGGCTTGCGGCGTGGTGCGGATGCCTATCTTTCCAAGCCTTTCCACCAAGAAGAACTGTTGGTGACGGTGGGAAATTTGCTGGAAATGCGGAAGAAGCTGCAAGCCAAGTATAGTGATTGGAGATTAGTGATTAGTGATTCGGAAAGCCAGTCGCCAGTTGCCAGTCACCAATCACCAATCGCCGACCCGGAAGATGCTTTTTTACAAAAATTCCGTTCCGTGGTCGAAGCGAACCTTTCCGACACGGACTTCGAGATGCCGCAATTGGAGCGGGCATTGGCGATGAGCCGCAGCCAGATTTTCCGGAAGGTGAAGGCACTCACGGGCAAGTCGCCTAGTTTGTTCATCCGCTCCATCCGACTGCATCATGGGCGGCATTTGCTTCAAACGACGACGCTCACTGTCTCCGAAATTGCCTACGAAGTGGGGTATTCGGCCCTCAATAATTTCTCCGATGCGTTTATGGAAGAATTTGGGGAGCGGCCGACAGCGTTGCGGGGCTGATGCCTTTATGCAACACCTTTTTTCTTCATTATCAATGAGTTAGGAGTCTCCCATCATTTTGCTTGCAACATAGCAAGTAAAGAAAAACCCTGCCCTGCAACCTGCCAAGTAGTCGTTGACCGATGAGAGGAAGCCCTTTCCTCCTGCCTGCCCCCACCTTTGCATCATTCCCGAAAGGTGGGTTTCCATCCATTTGATTTAAAAGAAAAAAATTGTCGAACCGATGGTAACCAATCTTGAAAAGCGTGACAGATAGTCATTCACTTGAGAAGCCCTCAACCAATAAAATCCTTTAGTCATGAAAAATCAAATGCAATCAACCACTCAAACCTCAGCATCAAAAAATCGTCAAATGAAAGCAACGACCATCTCCATCTTAGCCATCTTCCTTGGCCTCAGCCTTAACCTCAATGCCCAAACCACCGCCATCTGGCAGGGTGGCAAATCGGGCCGCACCACCGACTGGAACTGCCCCGCCAATTGGAGCGAGGGCCGGGTGCCCGACGAGTTCACGCAGGTCGTCATCCCTGCAGGTGCCAACAGCTACCCCGTTATCCATTATGCCCCAGCGCCCATTGATGCCCTGCTGATGGAAGCTGGCGCAAGGCTTACGATTACGGACGGCGCAAGGCTCGCCATCCTCGGCGAGACGGGCATTTTTGATGGCATCACCATCTTTGGCCAAATCGAAAACAACGGTACGCTTGAAATTGGAGAAGCCCTGAACAGGGGCGTCGCCTTTTTGAAGCAGGTGCAGGGCAACGGCATTATCGTAAGCCCATCGGCTGGCACGGACACACTGGCAAGGCGCCGATAGGCACCATTGAGGCTGCATGCCGACCATATTGCAAAAGTGAATTCTAATAAGCAATGTATTTAGGTGATTCAGCGGTGAAGTCTTGATGTCACGGAACGACTCCGTCCAATATACTTCACCGCACCTAAAAAATTGAACTATGCTGTGCAGCATTCCCATTGCAAATGCATGGGTTGGCTCCAACCGCTTGATTTAGCCGCTAAAAGCCAGTAAAACAACCAAATGCTTTAGTCATGAAAAAACAAATGAAAACGAACGTGTTTACCGCAGTCTTGGGCCTTGGCTTGATTGGACTGATGTTGTCCAGTTCGACCGATACAGGGTCGGCAACCACCGCCAGCCAAGCGCCAAATTGGCCGGGGTTGCAAGCGCCAACTGCTGCCAGCGCTACTGCTGAACCGACCAGCATTCCTTTCACCGTTTACCTGAGCCTACTCACTTCCTTTACCAATGGCCAATCCATCAATTTCAACGTGGTGAACGAAGAGGGGCAGTCTTCCATTTTGGATAAAATGACAAATTGGAAGGAGGAGCAGTGAATATGTTTAACCAATTAAATCCAGTCCAAATGAAAACAACCAGCATTTTCACCTGCTTCGTGCTTGCCTGCGTCCTTGTTTTATTGAGCAGTTGCTCGGCCTATCAATTGGGGCAGTGGTCGCAAGGCGGCAGTGCCGCAACGTCCGCAGTTGGGAGCGGCTATCATCAGGCCAATTATTGCCCGCATTATCCGAATTCGCCGAATTATACGGGCGGCATGGCAAGGGGTGGTGCCTATGCCATGCGAGGGGAATCTTATCCATTTTGCCATAAATGCAGGCATTAATTCAAAAATAATATAAACCACCAAATGAAGACAGCAGCCTCGGCGAAGCTTGGGGCTGCAGTTTTGAACTCACTGAATTATTCATCAATAACCGGCTTATGGGGGGGCTTGGCGGTTACGTCATGCGCCTCACAATTCAAAATCATCAGTCATGAAAATTATTCATCCAAGATCCAGAGCACCTCGTTCGGCAGCCGCCATTTTGCTGCTATTGCTCGCCTCGCTCAACCTGATGGGACAACCCCAATGGCTAAAGCTGGACAAAAAAAATATTGCCCAGTTCAAGCCCGCCAAGCAAATCAACACTTTTGAAGGAGGACACGCCAACAAGGCTGTTGATGGAAATACGGACGGGAACTGGGGCAACCGCTCCCTGACGCATACGCACGGTGTGGAAAGCCCTTGGTGGGAGGTCAACCTGCTTCAGCAATATGATATTTCCTCCATCACCATTTACAACAGAACGGATGGAGTCCAGGAGCGTCTGGACAATTTCACCATCCGGGTTTCGGAAGAGCCTTTTGAGTATAACGATGGCGGCGTGGTTTTCAATGACGACGGCGCTTGGTTCAGCGGCTCCAGGACGTTTCAAGGCGATGCGAGGGGGCAATACATCCGCATCCACTTAAACGGCAACGGTATTTTGAGCCTTGCGGAAGTCGTGGTGAACGGCACCCCAGTTGATGCAACAAAACCGGGGGAACAGGGGGAAAACCTTGCCCTCGGCAAACGCACAAGACAATCGTCTGTCTTCGATTTCGGCAACGCCAATAGGGGAAATGACGGGGATACCAATGGCAATTGGGGCGATGGCTCCGTCATGCACACACAAGGCGAAGACAAACCCTGGTGGGAAGTGGATTTGGGCAAAAAATTCCTGATTGAAGAGGTGCGCATACACAACCGTAAAGATTGTTGCCAAGACCGCACAAGCAATTTCAATATCTGGGTGACACCCAAACCCAAAGACCAGTTGACGAAGCGCCTCGTTCCATTCGCCACCGAAGAAAAGGCGTTGGGGCAATCCAGGACCTATTCCGGCAAACAAGTCGGTCAATTTGTACGGATAGAACTGAACGGAAGAAATGAGCTTAACCTGGCAGAGGTGGAGGTTTTCGGGACAGAAGTCGGGGAATTGCAGCAAGGTGTGGCAGCATCGCAAGTCATGTACAAAGTCAGCATTTTCAGGAACGTAAGCCCCGACGATAATGCCATCAAATCCACGGTGACCACCAGTATATCGGAAGGGATGGACTTCAACAGGACAGTCGCCAGCGAAGACAGAACGCATTGGTCGCTGTCCACGACGGCAAGAACTTCCGTCAATTTTGTAGTTGCCTCTTTGGAACTTGAAATATCAGCGGGCGTTGGCGGCGACGTTGCCAACAGCAGGCAATCTTCGCAAGGCAGAAACGTGACCCAATCCACTTCCGAGAATATTGAGATTTCACAAACCGTGCCCGGTGGCTGCACCCGCTATGAGTTCCACAAATTCGTCATCAATCAATCGCCCATGACCTACAAGTTCGATGGGGAAACCTATTCGTGGTTCAGGGTCAACGAAAAAGCCGCCCCGGCGGGCGATATCACCGTCATGGTCTTCCCGAATGACGTTGACCCCGGCTTAAATCAAACAAATGACAATTGGGTGCTCCCTGAAAATTATCAGATGGTGCTGGAGGACCATCCCAATTTCAGGGTGAATTAATGCATAAAACCTTAAGACTGTGTTCGGATTTTGGGTTTCGAGTGAAAAGTTGCCGATTTTTCGATGATACAAGGCGGAAAATTGGGAGCATAGTGGCGCTACGTGACCAATTTTTCAACGAAGTAGCATCGAAAAAGGGGTGGCTTTTCGCCGGAAGCTAAAATCCGAACACAGTCTAAATAAATCAATAAACCACCAAATGAAGACGGCAGCCTCGGCGAAGCTTGGGGCTGCACCTTCTTCCTACAATTTAATTTTTCAAACCATCAATTTAATTACAATGAAAAACAACCTTTTTTATTCCCTATTGGCAGTATGCCTGTTCTCGATTTTTTCTTGCCAGCAAGCGCCTGAAGCGCCCGTCGCTGCTGCAACGGTGGAAACGCCTGCCCCACCTGATATGGCGAAGGTTAAAGCAGAAATTCAAGCCATTGAAAATGACTGGGCCACAGCAAGCAATGCAATGGATGCCGCTACCATCGTGGGATTTTATGCAGATGATGCCATCAGCATGAATCCCAACAAACCGATGTCCGTGGGCAAAGCTGCCATCCAAAAAGATATTGAAGAGGGGATGGCAAAACACAAGAAAGACCACAAGGTATCCTTTGAAACAATGGATGTGTACGGCGACGAAAACCGGGCAACGGAAGTCGGGAAAACCACGGTCAAAGACGCCACCGGAAAAGTGGTTTACACCGGAAAATACATGGCCGTTTGGGAAAAACGCAACGGAAAATGGCTGACCATCCGTGACATCAGCAACGACGATAAAAAAGAAGAATAGAAAATTGGAAGTCGGCGTGGCGGCGGCCATGCCGACATTTTTCTCACCGCATTTCCTTATTTAAATTCAACCAATTTCATCGTATGAAAAAACTTCTTTTTATCGCTGCCCTATTCTGCCTCGCAGGCAGCGGTCTGCAAGCCCAATCCGTCAACGACGAATTGGAGCTGCAAGCCTTCACCCGCCGTTTCATGGCTGCTTATAATGCACAAGACCATGCCGCCATCGGTAAAATGTACACCGACGATGCCGTTCGCATTGACCAAGATGGCAAACAAATAAATGGGGCTGAAAACATCGCCAATTATTTTGCGGAGCAATTTCGGAAAAACAACGCCACGCTGTTGCTAAAACATATAGGTATTAATTGGTCGGATGCCGAGCACGCTTGGGTAGTGCGTGGCAATTACGAGGTATATGGCAAAACCAATGTGTATGATATACCTATTAATCTCACTGGCAGCTATGCCAATGCGATGCTGAAAAAAGATGGCGAATGGAAGATAGCTAAGCAATGGCTCACCCCGCCAGATATGTCCAAAATAAAGGACGAAATACAAGCCCTGAATACGGCTTGGGCCAATGCCGCCAATGCAAAGGATGCTGCCACCATCCTAGATTTATACGCCGATGATGCCATCAGTATGCCCGATGGTGCACCGGCGCTTGTGGGTAAAGCTGCCATCCAAAAAGACATAGAAGCTGATTTTGCGAGCAGTAAAAACCGCAAAACCGTCACGTATAAAACGGCGGAGGTATTTGGCGACGAAAACAGGGTGACGGAAACCGGGACGGTAGTCGCCAAAGATGCCACCGGGAAAGTGGCTTTTACGGAGAAATACATTCAAATTTGGGAAAAACGCAAAGGCAGGTGGCAAGTCATCCGGGAGATTTACAACCATGATTCGAAAACGTGGTAATGCCCTGAAGCCCGGGTAAAACATGCACCAGCTAAAATATTTCACCCAATCAACACAAATCAATCTTTAAATCAACATAAATCAAAATAAAACAATCATGTCTGCGCAAGAAGCAATAAAACCCACCACCAGCACCGAACGGATTGTCGCTATGGACATCACCCGTGGCATTGCCCTGTTGGGCATACTCCTGATGAACATTGTCGGCTTCGGCCTTTACAAAGCCTATTCTGACCCCACCAACAACGGCGGCGCCACTGGCTTGAACCTCAACGTCTGGTGGATGAACAACCTGTTTTTTGAAGGCACTATGCGAGGTATGTTTTCGATATTGTTCGGGGCGGGCATCCTTATTTTTACCGCCCGTGATTTGAAGAATAGCCAGGACAGTTCCGTCACCGACCTGTATTTCCGCCGACTGCTTTGGATGGTGCTTTTCGGGGTAATTCATTGCTATTTGCTGCTATGGCATGGGGAGATACTCTATGCCTATGGTATTGTCGGAATGTTTGCATTTAGTTTCAGGCACCTTGCGCCCAAAAAGCTAATGATAGGAGCAGCCATTTTACTGCTCATTGCTACGGCATGGACTATAAACGATACGTTTAATGCAAAGCAAACTTATAAAGCGTCAGTTGTAGCAAACGAAAAGAAAAGCAAAGGCGAAACGCTGACCAAGGAAGAAACAAAATCCATTGATAAATGGGAGGAAGAAGTCAAAAATGCCAAGGCAAACCCCGAACAATTGAAAGAAGCCATCGAAGACAGGAGCAAAGGTTATTGGAGCATTGTCATGCTCAAGGCACAGTTTAATCAGCGTATAGAAAGTTTCTATCTCTACCGATATGATATCTGGGACATACTGGCAATGATGCTGTTGGGCATGGCGCTATTCAAAACAGGTGTGATTACAGCCGCCAAATCCAATCGCTTTTACTTTAAAATGGCGTTGATTGGCTATGCAATCGGCATCCCGGTCAATTATTTTGAGACAGCGAATATTGTAAACAATAATTTTTCCATCCTTTCATTTTATCAGTCCAACTGGACGTATGACGTGGGCCGGGTTGCCGTCACGATGGGGCATATTGCGCTCATTATGCTGTTTATTAAGTCCAATTGGCTGTCTTTTTTGAAAAAATCATTGGCAGCAGTGGGTCAAATGGCCTTCACCAATTACATCATGCACAGCCTTATCTGCAATTTCATTTTCCTTGGCTACGGCTTGTCCATGTTTGGGAAATT
>JADLHE010000250.1 GCA_020848965.1 Saprospiraceae bacterium | reverse complement strand
TATTGCGCCAAAACATAGGGCGTTGCCCCATGCTAACGTATTGCGCCAAAACATAGGGCGTTGCCCCATGCTAACATATTTCGCCCTTTCAGGGCTATGTGGTGTTCGTAGCCCTGAAAGGGCGTAATATGTCAGGGTGGGGTGACGCCCTACCTCTATTATAGCACGATGATTTATTTTTTACCCAAATGAAACCCCTCAAAAAACCCTAAACTCTCCGGGTTCCGCATAGAATCCAAATTCGCTGCCTTATCCAAGGGTTTTCCCATCAAAATCTTCTTAACCGGAGCCTCCATCTTCTTGCCGCTAATGGTGGAGGGGATGTCGGGGCAGGCGATTATCTCGTCTGGGACGTGGCGGGGGGAGTACTCGCTGCGCAAGGTTTGGTTGATGCGCTTTTTAAGTTCCTCATCCAAGGTTTCCCCCGCATTGAGTAACACAAAAAGGGGCATATAGTCGCCGCCGCCAGGCAGTTCGATATTGACGATTAGGCTGTCCTTGATTTCGGGGATTTTGTCCATCGCCCGATAGATTTCTGCGGTGCCGATTCGGACGCCTTGGCGGTTCAGCGTGGCATCCGAGCGGCCATAGATGATGACGCCGCCGTGCTCGGTGATTTCCACCCAATCGCCGTGCCGCCAGACATTGGGGTAGGTGTCGAAATAGCTGCTGAGGTATTTCTCGTGGTCGTGGTCGCCCCAGAAGAAGACGGGCATGGAGGGCATGGGCTTCGTGACCACCAGTTCCCCGACTCCTGAGGCGAGCGGCTGCCCTTGCTCGTCCCACGATTCGATGGGAGCACCGAGGCAGCGGGCCTGTATTTCACCGAGATAGACCGGCCCCATCGGGTTGCCGCCGACCCATGCCGTGCAGACATCGGTGCCGCCCGCCATGCTGCTGAGCCAGAGGTCTTTTTTCACGTGGTCATAGACCCAACGGAAGGCATCGGGGGGTAGGGGAGAGCCGGTGCTGCCGATGCTGCGCAATGCGCTGAGGTCGTGCTGTTGGCCGGGTTCGAGGCCCTGTTTCATGCAGGCGCTGATAAAGGGGGCGCTCGTGCCGAAATGATTGATTTTGGCCTTCTCGGCCAAGTCCCAAAGTCGGTCGAGGCTGGGGTAGCCGGGGCTGCCGTCGTAAAGGACGATGGTGGCGCCCGCCAATAGGCTGGCGTTGACGAAGTTCCACATCATCCAACCCGTGGTGCTGAACCAGAAGAACCGCTCGCCGGGGTGTACGTCGTTGTGGAAATGCAGGTATTTCAAGTGTTCCAGCAGGTTGCCTCCGTGCGAGTGGGTGATGGCCTTGGGCATCCCGGTGGTGCCGCTGGAGTAGAGGACGTAGAGGGGGTGGTCGAAGGGGAGGGGCGTGAAGGTCAGGGAGGCTACGGGGTTGAAGGTATCGTTCCAAGCTTTTACGATTGCGCCTGCCTGTCCGGTAGGCAGGGATTTGGGATTGCGGATTTCGGATTGGGGGGGCGTGCCGAACTTCAGGCCACCGGGGTTGAGGTAATTTACAAGAATGACGTTTTTAACGGTCGGTAGCTTTTCACATAATTCATTGACCACCTCCATTTTATCGAAAGGTTTGCCGTTGTAGGTGTAGCCGTCGGCAGCGAAGAGGACTTTGGGTTCGATTTGGGAGAAGCGGTCAACGATGCTGTTGGTGCCGAAATCGGGGGAGCAACTAGACCAGATGGCGCCGATGGAAGCACAGGCCAAAAAAGCATAAGTGGCTTCGGGGATATTGGGCAGGTAGGCGGCCACGCAATCGCCTTTTTGGATGCCGATGCTGCGCAAATAGGCGGCCATGCTGGCGACTTGGCTGCGCATTTCGCCCCAGGTGATTTCCACCAAATCTTGGCGCTCTGAAGAAAATATGATGGCGATTTCCTCATCCACCGACGACCGTCCACCGTCCACCGACGACCGACGGAAAACATGCTCTGCGTAGTTTAGCGTTGCGCCCTCGAACCAGATGGCACCGGGCATTTTATGGTCTTTCAGCACCTGTTTGTAGGGGCTGTGGGAGATGACCTTGAAGTATTTCCAGCAGCTTTCCCAGAAGTCTTCGATATTTTCCACCGACCATTGCCAAGCATCATGGTAGTTTTGAAAATTCAAATTGTAGTTTTGTGCCAACCAATCGAAGTAGTGGCGGAGATGGGTTTGCTGGATGAAATCCTTGGATGGTTGCCAGAGCATAGGAATGGAGTTTCGAGTTTTGAGTTTTGAGTTTTGAGTTGCAACTCGAAACTCAAAACCCAAAACTCAAAACTAATAATGCGGCGAAGGTAAAACTTGAATCAAATACCGAATTGATGAAAAACAATCTAAAACGAATTAAGCAAATAGTAAGGGTAACGGCTGGCCTTTTCGCCTTGGCCTTTTTGCATTCTTGCGCCAGCATGTTGGCCATAGCCGACCCAAACAGCGGGCAAACCGTCCCTGTGGAACCCATGCCGACGGAGGATTTTACGCCCGTTAGTTTTACCATCCTTCAGCTGAACGATGTCTATGAAATAGCGCCGCTGGAAAAAGGCAAGGTGGGCGGATTGGCCAGGGTGGCCACGTTGAGGAACCAATTGCTCACAGAAAACTACAACTTGCTTTTTGTCCATGCGGGCGATTTCCTCAGCCCGTCGTTGTTGGGCACGATGAAATACGAGGGGAAGTCCATCAAAGGCCGCCAAATGGTGGAGGTGATGAATGCCATCGGTGTGAACCTCGTTGCCTTCGGCAACCATGAGTTCGACGTGAAGGAACCGGAATTGCAGGAGCGCATGAACGAATCGTATTTTGAATGGTTGGGGACGAATGTGCTGCACAAAACGGGCAATAAAATCGAGCCTTTTCATAAGCTGAGCTACGATTTCAAGTATTTTGTTCCTGAAACTTATGTTTGGGAAATTGACAATTACACAGGGGGCAAGCCGACCCGAATCGGCTTTTACAGTGCCTGCGTAAACGATAACCAACAGCCTTGGGTGTATTACGAAGACCCTTACTCCGAAGCGACGAAAGCCTATTTGGAATTGATTCAGTCCTGCGATGTGGTCATCGGCCTCACGCACTTGGAATTGGGCATGGACATGAAAATGGCGGCCATGCTACCCAAAACCACGCTCATCATGGGCGGCCACGAGCACGAGCATAGCTTGGACACCATCGGAAACGTGGTCATCGCCAAGGCCGATGCCAATGCGAAGACCGTTTGGGCACACCGCTTCACCTACTATCCCGACACCAAAACCACGGCCTTGGAATCGGAGTTGATTCCGATTACGGATGAAATGGAAGCGGACACTTATGTGGACTCCATCGTGCAGGTTTGGCAGGGAATAATGTCCCAGCAAATCAAGCAGGTGGTGGCCGACCCGGACGAGGTCATTTTTCAAGCCAAAACCCCTTTGGATGGCCTTGAAAAATCAGTGCGCAATTACCAGACGAACTTGGGGGGAATCATTGCGGCCAGCATGGTCGCAGCTGCTAAAAAGCCCGTGGATGCTGCGTTTTTCAACGGTGGAAGCATCCGTTTGGACGATCAATTGGCGGGTGATATTACGGCGGTGGATGTGTTCAGGGCCTTACCTTTTGGCGGTGGCGTTTACGAGGTGGAGTTAAAGGGCAGCACCCTGAAAAAAGCATTGGATGCTGGCATGGAGAACAAGGGCAAGGGTGGTTATTTGCAATGGTCTGGCATTGAATACAACGAAACCACAAAAGCTTGGAAAGTAGCTGGAAAGCCCTTGAGCGAATCGAAAACCTACCGTATTGCCACTAACGAATACGTTTTTCAGGGTAAAGAGGCTCGTTTGGAGTTCTTCAACCAAAAGAATTTCAGCAGCTGGGACGCTGCCAAAGAGGGCGATGCCAAAGACTTGCGCAGCGATGTTCGGAAGGCAGTCGTTGCTTACATGAAGAATAAGAAAAGCTAATTGTTTTAAAAATGCAGCCGATGAAGACCTCGCATACCGCCATTTTCCTTTTGCTTTTTGCGTTACCACAATTGGCCGTCAGCCAAAATGCTTGGAAAGATGCCGATTTACTAAACAAATGGTTCGAATTCGACCCGGTTCGCTTTCGTGCCGAGGTGGACAATTCCGTGGAGGTGGACGAGGAAAGAATCATGGAAATAATCGCCAATTATTGTCCAGAGGCGATAAAAATGGAGGTAGAGGCAGGGGGCGTGGTTCAGCGGGTCAACCTAAATATTTGCTTTCAGGGCAACCCCTTCATTTCCTTGCAGCAATATGCGCAATCTGATTTTTCAAACATCCTACCAGTCAATTTCAAACCAGAGACACATAACAGTGGAGGCCAAGTAACGCCCGGTGGCCGTGGCCCGTCAGGTGGCAACCTGATTACCAACTTGGCAGATGGATTGGCCATTTTCTTGGCTCGCAGGACCAAGGAGGAACTGAACGCCACGTTTTTTGAGGGCCTGCGACGCAAGCTGGACGAGGAACCTACCTATCGAGCACTTTTCCCAGCTACCTACGATTTGGTGTACGTCATAGGTGATGAAATCTACAATTACAACGCCTATTTGGAATCGCTCCGGGAAGTGTTTTTGAAGGATTTGGAGGTGCTGCCGATCAACCTTCGGCAATACTCCCAAGACCATAATTTGGTAAAGAAGGCCGAATTCCAGATTGCCATTGAAGACTTGCTAGCTACCACGCAGATGATTTTGGATGCCCAAAAGCCAAGGCAAATTATGGATTATTGGGCAAATAACGCTTCCATGCAGGACAGCCTTCGGTGGTCTGAAATATCCAATGAAAAGACCAGAAAGGCCATGCAGGATATGGCCATGAGCATGAAATCGCTGCATTTGCTGGTGCGTAGCTTGACCAGCGATTCCGGTGCTGGCTGGGTGCCCTCTAACGAAATTGGCGTGAAAATGCGGGACATCAGCCATACCTACCTCTATCTCGGACTACTTTGGC
>JADLHE010000249.1 GCA_020848965.1 Saprospiraceae bacterium | reverse complement strand
TGGCTGCTTTATCATGTCCTTTAAAACGGCATTGTACTCGTCCTTGTTGGCGTCCCAGCCCCCCGTGAGGTAAACTGGGCTTTTTTCGGTGTCCCAAAGGAAGTTTTCCGGTATCGAATCTTTATAGGGGCAAAGGTTCCAATTTTTGCCTTCGTTGCAGGCCTTGTCCAAATATTGTTTCAAAATGCCCACTTCATGCAGTCGTGCAATGGTATAAACATGTCCGGCCTGCATCATTGTCCATTGTCCGCCGCCGATGCGGTGCATGACCAAGATGCCGCCCCAACCCGCAGCGGTGAGGGCACAAATCAAACCGATGCGCTTCCAGTTCATCCAAGTTCTAACGGTTGGCAAAGCCATGCCCAATGCCATGAGGGCTGCCATTGCCAAGCCGACCATCAGGTGCGAATAGTGCATCATCATGGAAATCCAACCCAAAAAGCTGATGCCGACCATTTGCCATCGGCTCAGTTTCACCGTCAGCAATAAAATGATGCAGCCATAGAAAATCGGCGTGAAACAATCGGCCAGCATGAACGACACGTAATACGAGGCATGGGTGCAATAGGTCAGGAAGATGGCCGTGCCGACGAAAATGGCGGGCGAAAGCTTCGGGGAATATTGCTTTAGCCATTGTGCCAGAAAAATGGCCGTTAGAATGCCTTGGGCATAAACCACCCATAACAGGCTGTCTTTCAAGCTGGTATGCCGGAGGAAGAGGCCATAGGTCAGCGGCCTAGAACTGCCCGGAACGCCTGAAAACCCACCCCTCATATAAGCGCCCGTGTCAGGATAAAAGAAAGGATAGCCATTGTACCAGCACCAATAGCCAAGTATCAGTGCAGCCACCAAAATCCAAGGCCAATGGAGGGTATTGTTTTCGGGCGTGAGTTGTTTCTGCATAGCAATGCTTTATTTTAGCTGCTTTAAAAGCTCTGTCCAATCATAGTCGGAAGAGGAGGGGTTTGCGTTCGAGACGATTTTGCCATCAGTGCCAATTACTACATAAACCGGGAGTCCCATCAATGCGCTGGCGGTATCTCCTTCGCCTTGTATGAAATAGGAGTAGCCCACCAAAGGGTTTTTACTGCCGTCAGCACCAATCCAATAGCTGTTTTTCGTCCAGCTTCGTTCGGTTGCGAATTTTTGCCAATGCAACTTTTCAGCATCCACGTTCACCAGTAAAAAAGCGACATCGTCTCTTTCAAACTGCTTGGCAGTCTCGTAAAATTTAGGAATTCGCTCGATGCACGGAGCGCACCAGCTTGCCCAAAAATCCATGACAACCACCTTGCCTTCCAAGGTTTTAGTTTCCAAAATGCTATCGTCTAGGGCCGTCATGCTGCCGTGGATTTGGGGCATTCCCACTTGGCATTGCTTCGCCAATTTCAAATTCAAGGCCCATTCGTCCGTAGTGCGTTGGCTGGCGGCTGCCATCAAATCTTGCCGTTTTTTTGATTCCGCTTCCGTTGGCTGGTGCGTGCAAGCAAAGGCTGTTAAGGCTAAAAGCGGATAGAGAATGTGTTTGAACATGATATTGCGATTGTATTGAAATTGTGCAAAGATTGAAAAATGGCTCAACATTTCACTGTTTTCTTTGTCAGAACATCGCACCAAAGCGGCATACCGCATACCTCAAAAAGACCTACTTTTGGCCGCTAAAACGCACCGAAAACATGAAATTCAGCTCCGTTTTTTTCTTTGGAATATTGTTGGCCAGCACTATGCTGCTGCAAGGTTGCTTCGTAATGGAAGGCCAATACTCGAAATTGCCACCCGGAAAATGGCGGGCAGCTTTGAAGCTCACCCCCGAATTCATCTCGCCCAACCCGAAAGGCCAGCCGCTGCCGGACAAGGTGAACATGAAGTTCGCCGATGTGAACGAGTATGAACTGCCGTTCAATTTTGAAGTGGTTTACGACAACGACACCACCTTCCACATCGAAATCCTGAACGGCGATGAGCGCATCGTGGTGCCAGCTTCCGATATTCAATTCGGGCGAAGCAAAAAGCGCTCACAGGACACCATCCGCATCAATTTCCCGATGTACGAATCCTATATTTCGGGAGCTTTTGCTGGCAATACCATTGACGGGCAGTGGGTGGTCACCACCCGTGAAAACTACACAATCCCATTTGTTGCGAAGCAGGGCGAGGACTGGCGTTTCACGGCATTGCGCAAGCAACCAAAGCTGGATATGGGCGGCAAATGGGCCTGCACTTTCGGCCTCGAATCCTTTCCTGAACCAGAAGAAGCATACCCTGCCATCGGCGAATTCAAGCAGGAAGGCAATCGGCTCACCGGCACTTTTCTGACCGAAACGGGCGACTACCGATTTCTGGAAGGCACGGTGCAAGAAGACAAATTTTACCTTTCTTGCTTCGATGGCGCTCATGCTTTTCTTTTTCAGGGAAAAATTTTGGCGGATAATACCATTACCGGTGCTTTTTATTCGGGCAAACATTACCGCACCACTTGGTCGGGCAAACGGGACGAAAATTTCAAATTGGCGGATGCCGACTCCCTGACTTTCCTCAATCCCGGCTACGAAAAACTGAGCTTTTCCTTCCAAAACCCGGATGGCAAAACCATCTCGCTCGACAACCCCGAATACAAGGGCAAGGCGAAAATTATCCAAATCATGGGTACTTGGTGCCCCAACTGCCGGGACGAAACGGAGTTTTTGGTCAATTTTTTGAAAGAGCAAAACCCGCAGAACTTGGCAGTGATTGGTTTGGCATTTGAAAAACATGCCGACAAAGCCAGCGCCGACCGGGCCATCCGCACTTATAAAGAGCGGTTTCAAATGCCCTATGAAATGGTCTTTGCGGGCACAAACAAAAAAGAAGACGCTGCCAAGTCGCTCCCCATGCTCAAAGAGGTGTTTGCTTACCCCACCATGCTGTTTTTGGACAAAAACGACCGGGTCGTGAAAATCCATACCGGCTTCAGTGGCCCAGCCACCAGCGAGTACGCATCGTTTAAAGAAAAATTTAATAAGTTTGTCGCCGAACTTTAGGAAGAGGTTTTGAAGGTTTGAGGATTCGAGGATTTGTGGCATTGCCCCAGCTCGAATCCTCAAATCTTCGAATCCTCAAATCCTCTTCATTATGTCGAAGAACAAGCAACACCTTATTGCATACCATCCTGATAACCAACAAATTGCAACGCAAATCAGGGAAGACCTCGCCAAAGCGGGCTATCTCGTGGAGGGCCGAAACCTCAACGACAGCATGGCTACTCCGCTTCGCCAATCGGTCACTTCTCCAAATGGGGCCATCCTGCTGCTCATCACCGATAATTTCCTGAAATCCGAACAGTGCATGAACGGTGCGCTGGAGGCTCTTCAACTTTGGGCTGACAACGGCCAACTCGTGCCCATTGTGGCCGATGGCCGCTACCTCTCGCCGGATGGCACGGCCTGGGAGTCGGTACCGACCTCCTTCGAGCGGGTGAGCAATATCATCCATTACATGAACCATTGGCAGGACAAATACTTGGCCTTGCGCAAAGACGTTCGTGGCAATGAGGATGACCAACAACTGGAAACCCAGATTGAAATTACGAAAGTGGTTTCGGGCGAGGTGGGCGAGTTCCTGCGTTACCTTCGCAACCTGCGCTGGCACCAACTAGCGGACTTTAAACAGAACAATTATTTTGCCTTCCGGCAATTCACGGACGATGTTCCGGAACCTGTTACTGAGAATGTTCCAACGGCAACAGAACCTGAAAGCCCATTGGCCGAAGGCCAGCCAAAAGAGAAGACCCTTGCCGAAATCATCCAAGCTTCCGGCGACGAACTGATGGCCGAAAACACGGACATTGGCAAGGCCAAAAAAGCGAAAGATGAGGAGGAAATACCTCCCGTTGACCTCGACCAAATACCTGGCCTCGACCAATTGCGGCAGCTCGACCAAGCTGCCAACTTGGACGTTGCTTCCTCCAAAAAGCAAGATGAGGAGGAAGGTGTAGAGCTTTCTTCGCTGCTGAATGAGGTGCTAGGTGACGACGACGATGGCGAGGATTTCAAATTTGTGGGCGAAGACCCCGACAAACCAGACGATTTCGACCTCGATTCATTGTTTGAAGAGGATGATGCCATTGCGGAAGCACAAGAAAACGACTTGGTCTCCGACGAGGTTTCCTTGGAGCTTGTTTCCGATGAAGATGAAGGCTTGGTGCTGCGTGCCGATGGCAATGGCCACTCCACACCTGAAGAAGTGCTCGAACATGCCGTGCTACTTTTCGACGATGGCCATAAATCGGAGGGGCTTGATTTCTTGCGCCAAACCGTTCAGTTGAACGCCAGCGACAATACCATGCGCTATTACTATGCGTATGCCCTTGCCCGCTATGGCCAGGATTTTTCGAATGCAAAAAGCCAATTGGAGGTCATTTTGGCCAATGATATGGAGCATACCGATGCCCTTTTCCTCTTGGGAGAATTATCGGAAAGCCAAGGTGATTTTGAGGAGGCCAAGCATAGTTTTGAAACAGTTGCAGCCCTCCAACCCGATTTCCCAGAGGTCTATTATCGGTTGGGGATGTTGACTTTGCAGCATTTCGAGGGGCAGGAAAACCTGGCTTTGGAGTTTTTCAAAAAGTCGGTGGAATACAACCAGCGCAATGCCGATGCGCAGTACATCCTCGCCACCCTTTACAACGAGGCTGCGGGCGATAAGGAAAATGCCATCAAGCATTTCAATTTGGCGCTTCGCTTCGACCCAACGCATTCCTACGCCAATTACGACCTTGCCCTTTTGCATTTTGCCAATGGGGACAAGCAACTGGCCGCTGCGCATTATCAAAAGGCCATAGCCCTGAACCCAGAGCTGAAATCGGCAGAGAACGATGCGGCTTTTGTTGCTCCGCAACAAGAAGAGCCAGTCCTTGAGTCGGCAACGGAAGTGGTTGACAGTGAATTGATTATCGAGAATGCAGCAGCAGCGACTGAGCATTTGGATGCCATTGCCGAAGGCGAAGAAGATGCTGCTATTGACGAGGCAGTTGACAATTTTGCAGCCTTGGAGGCATTGACTGAAACAGTGGAAAGCGAGGTTGACGAAACAGCATCGGTAGCTGAGGCGGTTGACAATTTTGCAGCTTTGGAAGCTATTGCGGAAGCAACTGAAATCGAAGAAACTGCCGAAGGGATTGCAGCGTCGGTTCAGGACGGCATAGAGAGCATGGAAACAGTTTCGGGTTTTGTGCCTTCGGCAACCCCTGATTCAGAGCCTACTTTGGAAGATTTGCTGGAGGAAGATATTGACGATGAAATTGAAGCGCACGTAGCTGCTCCGATAGTGGAGGCCAAAATAGTTGCCGACCCGTCGAACAAGAACTTCACCGCCACCCTCGAAGAAATCCTCGACCAAGAGGATGAAATGGAGGGTGACGAGTTCGTGCTGCCGCTTTCCAACGATAAAGCCCAAGTGGAGACCAAAACCGTGCTGATAACGGGTGCCACATCTGGCATTGGTCGAGCCACGGCAGAGATTTTTGCCCGAAACGGCTATCGGGTTATCGCCACTGGCCGACGTGCGGATAGATTGGATGCTTTGAAGGCTAGTTTCAAAGAAAGGTTCAATGCGGAACTGCTGACCCTGCCTTTCGATGTCCGCAACTTGGAAGCAGTGAAAGCCGCCATCGAAAACCTGCCAGAAGCTTGGCGGGACGTGGACATTCTCGTCAACAATGCCGGGCTTTCCCGTGGGCTTTCGCCCATTCACGAAGGTGATATTGAGCATTGGGAAACCATGATAGATACCAATATAAAGGGGCTGCTGTACCTGACACGTGCCATTGCGCCCATGATGGTAAAGCGGCGGAGTGGCCATATTATCAATATCGCATCGAGCGCTGGCAAGGAGGTGTACCCAGGTGGAAACGTCTATTGTGCTACCAAATTTGCGGTAGATGCGCTTACCAAGTCCATGCGCCTTGACCTTTATCAGCACAATATCCGGGTGAGCCAAGTGGCGCCGGGCCATGTGGAGGAGACCGAGTTTGCCAGTGTCCGTTTTGATGGCGACAAAGACCGGGCGGCCAAGGTCTATGAGAATTTTCAACCGCTACGGGCAAGCGATGTGGCGGAGGTCATTTACTTCATGGCCACAAGGCCGCCACACGTCAATGTGCAAGATATTGTGATGTTCGGTACGCAACAGGCAGGGTCAAATCATATTGATAGGTCGGGCAGATGAGTGGCAGTTGGGCATGTCGGCGGAGATTTAATTTCATTTTTTGGGGAAATTGCGGATTTTTGCAACCTGAAAGGCGCTGTAGTGTTTACTAAACACGATGCTGTATTTTGGATTTTGCGCAAGCGATTGATAAGCAATAGGTTATGGTTGCTGGCGTAAATGAATCCAAGTTTGCACATTCCAACTACCCCTTTCTTTTTGGGCTTCCCGGCCAATGGTTCGGGATTTTGATTTACTAAATCACACATTCATATAATGGTTCTTGAAACAGCAAAACCTGCGAAGAAGGCGGCCACCAAAAAGTCGGACGCAAAAAAAGCGGCTTATTCAAAAGAGCAATACCTTTTTTGGTACGAACTGATGCTGCGCATCCGCCGCTTTGAAGAGCGTTGCCTTTTGGCTTACAGCCAACAGAAAATAAGGGGCTTTTTGCACGTCTATATTGGCCAAGAATCCATCACGGCAGGTATGGAGACAGTACTTCGTCCAACGGACTGTATCGTTACTGGCTACCGTCAGCATGGTACGGCCATTGGCCGGGGAGTTACCACCAAAGAGGCGATGGCCGAATTGTACGGAAAAGTCACGGGCGTGAACAAAGGCAAGGGCGGCTCCATGCACTTCATGTCACGTGAGCATAAATATTTCGGTGGAAATGGCAGTGTGGGTGCTCAGATTCCAATTGGAGCGGGTATCGCCTTCGCTGAAAAATACCGGGGTACCGACAACCTTTGCGTAACCATGTTTGGCGATGGTGCGGCCCGTCAGGGTGCTTTGCACGAAGCCTTCAATATGGCCATGACTTGGAAATTGCCTGTGCTGTTCATTTGCGAAAACAACCATTATGCAATGGGAACTTCCGTTGAGCGCACCAGCAACGTGCAAGATTTGTACAAACTGGGACACGCTTATGAAATGCCAAGCGAAGCCGTGGATGGCATGACGCCCGAATCGGTTTACGAAGCGATAAAAAAGGCGGCGGCGCATATTCGTAGTGGGGCTGGGCCATATTATCTCGAAATCAAGACCTACCGCTACAAGGGTCACTCGGTGTCCGACCCCGGCAGCTACCGCTCCAGGGAAGAGCTGAAAAGCTATCAGGATATTGACCCAATCAAGGTGACGGAAGACAAAATCTTGAACTTTGGCTTTGCCACTGAGGCAGAGATGGAGGCAATCAAGGAGCGCATCAAACTAGAAATTGACGAGGCAGAGGCATTTGCGGAAGCATCACCATACCCAGATGCTTCTGAGCTTTACACCGACAACTACGCTGAGCCTAACTATCCTTTTATGAAGGATTGAAGCTGGAGCAATTTGGTTAGGGAATAAAAAATGCGGCGGCGG
>JADLHE010000248.1 GCA_020848965.1 Saprospiraceae bacterium | reverse complement strand
TTCACCCAAAACACGAGGTTCCAATTAGCCATCGGTTATCCCTTCTAGCATGTTTGGGCGAAGCTCATATCAGCAAATCAAAAATCAGTAAGCCACAGAAAACAAGACTGGCAATACCGTTTGTGGTAAAAAAAGCGAGGTTGACTTTCCGAAGGTCGTCCGGTTTTACCAGTGTGTGTTGGTAAAGAAGCAAAGCGCAGAAAAAGAGAATGGCCACTACACTTAACCAGCCCAAACTGCCGTATTGGCCAGCTGCTTGCCAGACCGCAATAGCCATGATGGCTGCACACACCAAGTGCAATATTTCTGATAATCTAAGCGCCTTAGCCTTCCCCAAATAGGCAGGCATTGAATTGAGTTGGTTGGCTTGGTCGAAGGCTTCATCTTGCAGCGCATAGATGATGTCGAAGCCGGAAACCCAAAGGAAAACGCCAACCGCTACCAGCAAGGGTATCAATCCGAACTCGCCTTTAGCTGCTAGGTATGCACCCAATGGTGCCAATGCCAGCCCCAATCCCAAGACAAAATGGCAAAATGGCGTGAATCGCTTGGTGTAACTGTAGCCAAGCACTACCAAAAGTGCCACGCCACTCAAATAGAAGCAAGCCTTGTTGATAAAGAAGGTGGCGGCTACAAAAAGGATGGAATTGACAATGGTGAAGAACAAAGCGGACTTTGCACTGATGACCCCGGCTGGAATTTCCCGGACGGCCGTCCTTGGGTTTTTCGCATCAAATTCCCGGTCAATGTATCGGTTGAAAGCCATTGCCGCATTGCGGGCAAACACCATACAAAGGATGACATAAACAAGAATTGTCCAATTGAATGCAACGCCGCCTGACTTGATAGCTAGGAAGAAGCCCAGCAATGCAAACGGCATGGCAAATATGGTGTGGCTGAATTTTACGAGTGAAAGATAGCTCTTCAAGTACGCTGTTTTTAGGTCGCAATGATAAGCTAATTCAACAGATAGCCGTCAATTGGGTTTATTGGAAATGACGCCATCTTGCATCAATTTGTCCAAATACAGCTTTGCACCAACTTTGTTTACGTGCTGGTAGTCGCCAAATGCCTCCGTTTTCTGCACCTCATTGATATACTTTTTCACCGTCACCCCGGCGGTACGCTGCACGTCCATGATAAGGGTATCAAGATTGACGAGCTTGGGCACAAACTCAGGATAGTAGGGGTTCATCACCAATTCGACCCTCGTGCCTTTGCCTTGTGCGTACTTCACCAAATCAGCCAAGTGATTGAGCATTTTTTCATTATAACTGAAGCGAAGCGGTTTTTGCGCTGCAACATTTGCCACCATTTCAGGTGAAATCACCCGGTCGAGTAGCCAGTCCTTGTCCGATTTTTTCCAATAGAAAAAAGTGCGCTGGAACACCTCACTGTTGAAACGATAGAGGTGACTGACCTTGCCCGCATAGTAGTCGTTCGGGACTTTGTCTTTCAAAAGCTGCGACAAACGGCCTGAGTAGGGCGAATAATGGTTGAATTGGTAACCAATTTTGTTGTCCATTCTTGTGCTGTCCAGCAAGGAAATGTCCATGACCATCACCCTCGGCGGCTTGTGCCTGTCCAAATAGTCTTTGACCAAGGTATTGGCAAGTTCAATAGGCATGCCGTTGTAACTTAGGTTGGCCGTCGTAAACCCAGTTTTTTCTTCTACATATGGTTGGAAGAAAGACAAACCACGGGAATTGCCCATGAAAAGAATGTCGGCCTCCTCGTTGCCATTGTACAAACGGGAATAACGGAACTGGCTTTCTTTCGTGATTTTAGCCAAAAACCATCCCCCTGCCCGGTCGAGCAGGAGCGCCAGTGCTATCGTACCGAATATCCAAAGTATTTTTTTCATCGCTTTTTGTTAAAACTGAAAGTAAATAAACGCTCCACTTCCAAACGACCCGAAGAACGCAATCAAAACCAACAAAGTCGCATAGGCCGCTATGCGGAACGGAGTACTGCGGTGCGCTAAACTATTCCAGTGCATTTTAAGGTCGGTAAGCTCCACGGCCAACAAGATACCAATGAGCAGTACGCCTTTTACCACCCAGAACTTGTTCATCATGCTCACGATGGTGTAGCCACTCAAATTGGTGAGGCCGGCAATGACATCCGTTGCCTTGTCGAAGCTCGTAGCACGGACGAAAATCCAAGCCAAGCAGGTGAAAAAATAGGTCAGGGCGATGTTGGTGACTGCTTTTAATGGCGAAGGGAAACGCAACCCGCTCATCACAGCCCCAAACGGTTTGCCGAGTTGCCGCTGCCCAATTAGGTACATGCCATGCAGGAAGCCCCAGAACATGAAGGTCCAATTGGCGCCGTGCCAAAGGCCGCCTAGGAGCATGGTCAGCATATTGTTCCGATAGGTGCCCAATTTGCCGCCACGATTGCCGCCGAGCGGAATATAGAGGTAGTCCCGCAACCAACTCGATAACGAAATATGCCAACGGGTCCAAAATTCACTGAAGTTTTGGCTGAAATAGGGAGTGCGGAAGTTCTCGTTGAACTTGAAGCCCAAGACCCTCGCAAAGCCGATGGCAATGTCCGAGTAGCCGGAGAAATCGCAGTAAATCTGGAAGGAATAGAAGATGACGCCGATGAGTAGGTTGATGCTCGTGAAGGCGTCCGGCTCCATGAAGATTTGGTCAACGAATGGCGAAAGCGAGTCGGCCACCACGCATTTTTTGAAAAAGCCCCACAGAATGCGCCCAGTGCCAGTGATGAGCCTATCCCAATCGAAGCCGTGGTTATGGTTGAATTGTGGCAGGAAGTCCTTCGCCCGCACAATTGGCCCGGCCACCAACTGCGGCCAAAACGACACGAAAGCAGCGTATTTCAGGAAATTCTTTTCGGCGGGCATGTGCCTGCGATAGACGTCAATCACATAGCTCATGCTCTGGAACGTGTAAAACGAGATACCGATGGGCAAAAGGATGCGCAAGGTGGTCAAATGTGGCTGAAAGCCCAAGGCCAACAGTAAGTGGGCCGCTGAGTCAATAAAAAAGTTGAAATACTTGAAGAACCCCAGAAACCCAAGGTTCATGATGATGCTCAAAACCATCATCTGGCGGCGCTTCTTGTCATCTGATTCCCGGTCAACGAGCAGGCCGAGGGTGAAATCAAGCACGGTGGAAAAACCAACCAGGAAGAGAAACCGCCAATCCCACCAACCATAGAAGACGTAGCTTCCCACGAGGCTGATGAGGTGCTGCCCCTTGAGCGGCCCCAAAATGCGGGAGCCGATGGTGGCTGCCAAAATGAGTCCATGCAGCGGCCAATTCCACCAACCCTGGCTGGTGCCGTACCAAAGCACGGCCTCGACTAGAGTCGCAAAACTGACGCTGGCCCATGTCCACGAGCTTTCGCTGCGCTTGGTCGAAAAGAACAAAGGCAGGAAAATGCCGATAAAAACAAAGAATGGTAAGCTGTTGAAAATCATGTTTTTCTCATAGTAGTTATTGGTAACTGGTGATTAGTGTCTGGAAATTGGGCGCTGCTAATTACCAATCACTAATCACCAATCACTAATCACATCACTTTCTTAATCTCTGCAGCCCATTTCAAATAGGCCGCCCCGTTTATGTGCACACCATCAAGGGTGTAGGCTGCATCCAAATTTCCGTCCAAATCTTTCAGCACACTGTTCACGTCCAAAAAAACCAAGCCTTTTGCCTCGGCAAGCGCCTTGATTTTCACATTCAGCACCTCCACGTCTTCATTGTCCACCGCCGTTGGACTGACGATGTTGTTGACGGGCAATACCGATTGCAGGTACAGTTTCGTGTCGGGGGATTTTGTCAAAATCTCGTTAACGAGCCGCTCGTATTTCGGCCAGACCTTGGCAGGGGGGAGGAAAGCCAAGTCGTTCACACCCGCCATCAGGAACAATTTCGTGGGGCGGTGGCGCAGCACCTCATTGAGGCGCTCCCGCATCCCATCGCAGTGGTCGCCGGGTATGCCCCGGTTGATGACGTTTGGGTTGTCGAGCAGTTCGGGCCACTCGCCCCCGGCAGTGATGCTGTTGCCGAGCATGACGATGGCCCCTTCTTTGGGAGGCAGCATTTCAAACAGGTTTTTGCGATGAAAATAGGTTTTCTCGATGCCCCGGCTGTTGATTTTTGCCCAGAGGTTGCGGAGACCGCCGTATTTGTGAAGGGCAAAGGCAAGGCTGCCAAGCAAAATCAAGTTTAGAACTAAAGAAGTATAGAAATACAAAGGTTTCATGGGGATTGATTACAAATTTAGAACCGATGGCAAAGTCATCAAAGTCGCAGGTTGAGCAAGATGCTCAATTTGAATACTTTCAATGTCAAAACCGATTTGTTTTGAAAGGTAAAAAACATGAGAATCATCTGAATAATCATCGATTCCTTTTTCAAAGGCTAGTTTTTGACCTCCTGTGTTTTCAATCCCATCTCGCCATTCAAAATACCTTACAACCCTCCCTTCTTTTGCAAACATCCAAGCATGATATCCACACCAAATGTCAACGCCAAATGAAAATGCATTTTGGGTTGATAGGCTCAATCGTTCAGTGAACCAGGTTGAAATTTCAACCTTTGATAATTGGTAACCGCATATCAGCGTCCATTCTCCAATTTTTGGAGAAATCAGGACTGAATATGGGTACTCATTTCTTGAATTAACATGAACATTTGACAAACCGTCCTCGAAACTGCAAGTAAGTGGCGAATGCAACCCAAGAATTGAATTGATTTTCACGCAATCCATTTTTAATGGAATCCAATTCGCACAGTAGAACCAACCTGCAATTTCCTTTTTCATATTCTCAGCACATTCATCAATTGCTTTGCGTCCGCAACCCCTGCACCGTCTCAAACGCCGATGCTACCGGGAATTCCACCGCACCCCGTTTCTCCATCTTCTCCGCATAAAACTGGAGCAGCCCGAACAGCTTCTCTGCTGATTGCCACTCTCCGTCGCCGCTGCGCCACCAACTCAGCAACCGATGATGGAATTCGTTCAGCATGTTGATTTCCGAGAGCTTTTGCTCGGCAGTCAGGTCGTCGTTTTCCATCATCACCCGTATGGAGATGGTTAGGTTCACAGACACGAGGCGGTGAAAGTGGGCCTTTGTTGCTTCGTCCCAAGCGTTGATGGCGGCTATCGTTTCTTCGGCTGAGTATTGCATTTTATCAAATTGCTACGGTTAAATTACCACTAATGATCTTAAAGAAAAGACATAAAAATGAAAAGACTAAGGATGAAAATAATGAGTTCGATTGTCCAAATGACTTGAATCCTTTTATCAAAAATGACCTTTATGATAAAATGGCAAATAAGATAACCTACTGCCATGGGCACAAAGAGCATTAGGCCAAGTAAACTCCAACCCCCTGATTTTTCAAAAATAATCAAGCTGTAAATAATACCTATCAATGATAGACCAGCACCAATTTTACATGGTGTTATTCGGGACAACCACTTTTTCCAATAAGCTACATCATCTAGGTCATTTAGATTCATCAAGTTGATATTGACTATTTCAGCACTTCCTCAATTGACACACTCACCTTATGCTCCGTGTGCTTGAAATTTTTGTTCGGATTGGCCATTTTGAAAAGGCCCTTCACTTGTCGCAAAACGAATGAGGGCATGGCTGCCACAGCACTCCAAACTTGTTTCGGTGCCCGGCTCAGTTTCAGCGTCCAGAAAATG
>JADLHE010000247.1 GCA_020848965.1 Saprospiraceae bacterium | reverse complement strand
TGTCGCTCATGCCAAAAAGCTGGCAAAACTGCAAGTGGGGGTGGTTTTTCGGCAGGTTTTTCTCCGAAATCATGGCAGCCATTTTCAGGTTGCTGTTGGCGTTGTGCGAGGCATTGCACAGGGCGATTTGCTCATGGTTTTCTATGCAAAACTTCACGCCGAGGTCATAGTCGTGGTCAGTGGCTTCCTTGTTTGGCTGTATAGGGGAAGGGTAGCCCATCTCCTCTGCCCGTTTCCGTTCTTTTTCCATATAAGCACCCCGCACCAGTTTGGCTCCCAGCAGGTAGCCTTGTTGTTTCGCAAGGTCAAAAGACTCCATCAAAAACGCCAAACGGTCGGTGCGGTACATCTGGAAAGTATTGAAAACGACCACCTTCTCCTTGTTGTAGCGCTTCATCATTCGATTGGCCAGCAGGTCTATCGCTGGTTGAATCCAAGTTTCTTCCGCATCAATGAACACGCCCATGCCCAGTTGGGCGGCATGATGGCAAATAGCGTCCACTCGTTTCAGTACGTTCTTGAACTCGCCTTTTTCTTCCGGTGTAAGATTGGGGGCGCTGCTAATCTTTTCAAGCAAGGCAAACCGGGCCAAACCAGTGATTTTGGTGCTGATGACAGGAACGGACGGCAATTTGGAGCCAAAGTCTATGGCTCGCAAATTCTCGTTCATCGTCCGGTTGAAGTCCTCCTCGGATTCCTTGGCCTCGGCACCATAATCCAATACGGAATTGACACCCAATTCTGCCAAATGCTCGATGGCCGGCTGGGATTCAAGCAGGGTAGTACCGCCGCAAAACTGTTTAAAAATCGTAGCCTTGGTGATTGATTCAAAAAAGGGTAGGGGGACTTTCGTGCCCAACATGCCTATTTGCGAGCCTATGGCTACCAAATAGCGGTTGTTCATCAACTTGAACAAGCGCTCCGTTTCTTTCAAAGCTTTGTCGTCTTTTGCCTCAAAGGCAATAGCGGTATTTGAAAAATCAAGGGTGGGTGCGTTGCCCAGCGCTCCAGATGCAGCAACATGTTTCTCTATCCGTTCAAAGGATTTAACTGGTTTCCCCGTTTTCTTCATATCTGGTTAGGAAGAAAGGATTGAATGGCTGAATGGTTGAAGGATTGATTGCCGTGAAACATTCAATCCTTCAACCCTCCAATCCTTCAACCCTTACTTAAATGGTGCGAACATATCGTCCAGCTCCTTTTTGAATTCCTCGTCTTTTTGGCTTTCAACTGCTTTTTTGAGCAGGTCCCGGACGTTCATGAACAATTGCAAATCTTGGCCAAAAGTACCATCTTCTTTGGTAAGTTCAGGATTTAGGCCAGTGAGGAATGTCAACTGTTGTTTGGTTTCCGTTGCCAGTGTTTTGAGATGGGGCTTCGCCTTTTCATAGCCGCCTGCGGCAACCATCACGTTCAGCATTTGCATGGTGTTCCAATCGTAAGGGAAATTATAATGTGGGAAGGCTGCCAGGTATTTCTCCATCATACCGATGGCCTTGTCCTTTTCCCCTTTGTCCAGCATTCGGCGGGCACCCCTCAGCATGACCACCCTGATGCTTTGGATGCTAGGCCCATAGCTGCGGTCAATAAAGGTCGGGTGCGTGTCGAAATTGCCCCATTTGAATTTGGTCATCACGTTGTCGTAGAGCAGGTCGGTGTCCACCCGGCCATAGCCGTAAACATACAGGCCTTGTTCGCTCTGCGATTTAATAGGCGTGATGCGAAGGCCCAAACCTTCCAATTGCATATAGTCCTCCAAACCCAGCATCTTGTCTGGGCGGCAAGTGACAGCGAAGTATATTGGGCGGTCGTTGATGTTTGATGCAATGACGTCGAACACCGCTAGTTCGTCCTTGGTCAAGTAGGAAAGCTCGGCGTTGCCCGTCTTGTGGAACGGCATCTTGAGCGGAATTTTGTCAGTCACCGTCAAGCTATCGCCAGGCTCAATGCCGTACAGCTCGCCGAATTTTGCTGGGTCAACTTGCAGGTAAACACTGGAAGAAGGGAAGATGGCGTCCACCCGGTCGTTCTGCGATTTTTTGTCAACGCCCGTCAGTTCAAGCGCCTTTGTAGCGGGCATTTCACCTTGGTCTTGGTTGCTCAAGTAATACACCGCATTGCGCTTTTTGCCACGGTAAGCATCTGCCGACATGGTGAGCTTGATGGGAGCTGAATCGTTGATTTTGCGGCGCAGCAAATTGATGTACCAGTCCACTTGAATCAGCGACAGGTTCACCACCCGCACGTCACGACGGATGCCTTCCACTTCCTGTGCGTACCAAAGCGGGTAGGTATCGTTGTCACCATAGGTGAAAATGATGGCATTCGGCTGGCAACTGTTCAGGAAGTTGGATGCATAGTCACGTGAACCATAATGGCCTGCACGGCTGTGGTCGTCCCAGTTCTGGCTACCCATCAGGTAAGGCGCTGAAAGGGCCAACACGGTACCAAGGCCCGCTGCACCTATGCCGCTGATTTTATCGTGCAGCAATTGGTAGATGGCCAGCACGCCCATGCCAATCCAAATACAGAAGGTGAAAAACGAGCCGACCAAAACGTAGTCCCGTTCACGAGGCTCGTTGGGTGGCTGGTTGGAATACACAATGATGCCAAGGCCCGTGATGAGGAACATGGCCATGACGGCCGTCGCATCTTCCGGTTTTTTATAAAAATGGAAGAACAAACCCAAAAGGCCAAAAATCAATGGGATGAAGAAATAATGGTTCTTCGCTTGGTCGTTTTTCACGGAGTCGGGCAGGTTGTTGGCCTTGTAAAGCCGCATTTCATCAATGAACTTGATGCCGCTCTCCCAGTTGCCGCTCTTGACATCCCAAGAATAATAACCCTGTTCGCCGTTTTGACGGCCAATGAAGTTCCATGCAAAATAGCGCCAGTACATCCAGCCGAATTGGTAGCGGAACATGTACTTCATATTGTCACCGAAGGTGATTTCACCAGTCGGTTTGTCCACCCAGGCACGGTACTTTTCCGGGCGGTTTTGGGTGTCGTCGCCCATCCGTGGGAAAAGGTGCTTGTCGGCAGGATTGTACTTGTAGGCTACTTTTTCATCCGTGATTTCGTAGCTATGAACCTCTTTGCCGCCTTCGTTGCGCACCACTTGGCCATACCTTGGCGTGATGTCGTTGTCAACGGGCTGTGAGTCGAAATCGGTGCCGTAAAGCAATGGGCGCTCGCCGTATTGCTCACGGTTTACATAGGAAAGCAAGCGGATGGGGTCGCTTGGCTTGTTCATGTTGACGGGTGGGTCAACGTTGGCACGAACCAGCACCACGCCGATGGTCGAGAAACCGACGACGGACATTAGTGCGCTGAACAGCAGCACTTGCGTCAGGTGGCGGTCCGCATTGCGCAAGCCGAAATAAAAAATTGCGGCAGCAACAGGAGCCACGATGATGGTCTTCAAGCCTAATGCGAAGAAGCCAAACAGCACAGCAAAAATTCCCAAGCCAATGAGGTCGAATTTGGCGTGGTTGGCGGCGTAGCGAAGGCCAAAGAAGAAAAGCCCAATCAGTACGATGGCAGTCGGTATCAGGCCGTAGTTGAAAGGCATACCGAAACCGTTGACCATCTGCAATTCCATGGTGCTCCACATTTCGGCAACTCCCTTGATGACCAGTTCTTGTATTGCAGCAATGATGAGGAAGCCCATGATAAAGGCTCCCAGCGCACCGATGTAGCGGTCTTCGCCCTTCCAAGGCAGGTAAACAGCCAAGCCCAGCATCAGAATGCCGCCCAAGCCCTTCATCAAAATGCCCGATGCGCCCGAAAAGACAACGATTGCCGCCACTACCAAGCCAATGGCCAAAATGCCACGGAGAATGGTGGAGGTTGTCTTGCTGATTTGGAGGTCTTTTTTGAAATAATAGAGCATGGCCAAGGCCGGGAAGGTGAGCAAACTCAACAAGTGTACCCCGATGGACAATGCGGCTGCATAAACCGTGAATACCAGCCAGCGGTCATGTTTTGGCTCATTGGGCAGGTTGTACCACTTCATCATGCTCCAAACCGTGAGGCAGGTAAAGAAAGTGGACATGGCGTACACCTCGCCCTCCACCGCTGAAAACCAGACGGAGGAGGCAAAGGTCATGGAAAGGCCAGCCACCAAGCCAGCACCCGCCAAGGCAATCGTTTGGCCACCGTTGGCTTCTCCATTGCGGCCCACCAAGGCCAGTTTGCCTAGGATGATGGTCGTCCAGGCCAGAAACATTGCCCCCAAGGCCGTGCAGAAGCCCGACATGAAGTTGACAGCAAAGGCGATATTTTCAGGATGGGCCTTGGTGTCGCTGAAAATCTCAGCCAACCAGATGAACATGCGGCCAACCAATAGGAACAAAGGTGCTCCGGGCGGGTGAACCACCTCGCCTTTGTAGGCACCTAGGATGAACTCGCCGCAGTCCCAAAGGCTGCCTGTGGGTTCGGCGGTTTGGTAATAGACGAAAGCGGCAATGGCGAAAACGAGCCAGCCCGTGATGTTGCTAATGGTTTTGAAAGAATTCATGTAGGTGAAAATGGTTGGCGGCTTGGATACTGGATGCTAGGAGCTTGATGCTGGATTCAGGAAGCTAGATGCTTGATACTAGTTGACTGGTTTGCAGCGCTCATTTTCTTACCTCCAGTGCCCAAATGGGCCAAGTGACCTTGAATGGGTAAAAAATTGATTGTCAATGTAATACAACGTAAAAGCAGCAGTTGCGAAGCAACCGCTTTTAAAAGTTGCGCAAATGTATAAAACTGTTAGTGATTTTTAAGTTGGCAGTCCCTTTAAGTTGGCAGTTCGGAGGGCTTGTACAGATTCACTAGGGCAAGCCTCCCGAACTGCTCCGTCAATAAACGTCGCCCAAAAGCTGCCAAAGCTCCTGCATCTCGTTGGCGGAGCGGCCATTGGCTTGTTGCACGGTGAGCCGAAACCCCGGCATGGTATCGGGCAGGGCACCCGATTGGCGGGAGGAGGAATCGGCGAAGGCCACGGCATCCATCGTGCTTGGTTTTGGTTGGCTCGCCAAACGTGGTTTTACGTTCACCCGTTTTGCGTTGATTTTGGCGGGCTGCTCCGCAACTGGAATGGCAATTTCCTTGTAAATGGTGTCGGTGTTGTTGACATAAACCGTTTCGGTACGCACCACTTCTTGTGGTGTTTTCTGCTGCGCAAAATGGGCGACCAACAGCATTGCCAAGCCCGCCGCAACCTGCCAAACTGGCAAACGGTATTGCGCCATGCGCACCAAAAGCCCTGTTTTTGCTGGCGGTTTGGCTTCCGTTTTTGGTTGCTGCCGCAATGCTCCCATCAGCCGCTCCCGAATGGCTGGGTCGGGTTTGGGGCTGCGCTTCATGGCGGCCTTGCTGCGCTGCAATAACTGGTACGCCTGCTGGTATTCCCATTCGGTCATGTGGGCCAACACATTGGCTCGCTCGGCTTCCGTCAGCATTTCAAATGGCTGCTCATTTATCAATTCTTCGATGTCTTGCGTCTTCATTTTTTCAAGTTTTATTGGCTCGGTTGAGCGTAGTTTGGCCTTACAGGACGCCTGCAAAGGCTCTTAATTTTGTTCCCAATTTTTTCAAGGTGTAAAACACCCTCGATTTAACCGTACCCTCCGGGCAATCCAGTATCTCGGCGATTTCCTTCATGCTCAGTTCCTCTTGGTAGCGCAGCACGAAGCATTGGCGCTGGGTCTCGTCCAGTTCGTCCAAGGCTTGGTACAGGTGCTGCTCAAAGATTTGATTGTCAATGTCTTCTGAAAAATTTTCACTAAAATAATCAACTGCTGGCGGTGCCTCTTGTTGTCGGCTGAGGCGGCGGTACTCGTTTTTCACCATATTGCCTGCCACGGCATAGAGCCAAGTGGAAAAGCGCCGTTCCGGGTCGAAATAGGCCGTTTTTTCCACCAGTTTCATAAAAAGCTCTTGGGTGAAATCGTCGGCCCGGTG
>JADLHE010000246.1 GCA_020848965.1 Saprospiraceae bacterium | reverse complement strand
TTGGAGATGCTCAAGCCTGTTCCGCCCCAAATATTGGCCTGGTCTGGCTTGCCCCAGTCCTCACGGGTATAA
This sequence comes from Saprospiraceae bacterium, assembly GCA_020848965.1. Classification (GTDB taxonomy): domain Bacteria; phylum Bacteroidota; class Bacteroidia; order Chitinophagales; family Saprospiraceae; genus UBA6168. The sequence continues at coordinate 25,153 of JADLHE010000246.1, read as the reverse complement.
AAAGGCCCGGTTTTTAGCTCGCCGAGATTGCCGATTTTATCCATTTCGGTCACAAGCCCAGTCCAGTTGGCGATGCATTCTCCCAGCCAAAACCCGTAAAGTTTCTCTAGATATTCTGAGCGGGAAATGGTGAGCATGCCCTTTTTGGCCTTGCACGGGCGATACACCAAGCCCGTATCGAGCGGTGCTTTTTCCGTGCTGCGCAAACCAGTGGTTTGTCCGTAGGAATTTGGGTTTCCGACCAGCAAAAATGCAGTAGCAATAGGCAGAACGCACTGCCCGATTTTTCTTAGGTATAATGGCTTGTTCATATGCCATAAAGATATGGCACAAAACGCTTTTCCTATTGAACTTCCTTCAAAACTTCTTTTCTCGTTTTTCCTTTTGAATCCATGATTTCGACCTCGGTCACATCGGCTGGCAGCCAGATGCCGCGGGACGACTGGGACAAATAGCCCCCTGAACCGTAGTGGAATTCCTGCCGCTGCTTTTTGCCGTTGGTAAGGCTCCATGTGGCGCTCACATCCGTCGGTTGTGGCGAGAAAAGCCTGCCAGACTTAGGTAGGGTAGGGGAGAAGGCCCGGAGGTCGCCCCTGTTTTGCGTGGCAAGGAACAAACTACCGTTCTTATCGCTCAAGCGGCCAAAGGCTTTGGCGTCGCCGGGCACCATCAGGCCACTTTGGGGAATCGGGACGGGCTGGAAGCCACCCTTGCCGTTGCCCAGTAAAACAAGGCCGCTGAGGGCGTCATAAGTGCCTGAAAAAACTTCATTGCCAAAATCGTTGCCCGTCAGCAGCAGGTCTAGGTTGCCGTCGCCGTTGATGTCGAAGGGGATAAGGCCGTTCACGGGCGAAACTTGTGCCTGAATGGGCAGGGCGCTCATCTTGAATTTCCCACCCGAAAGGTTCTCGATATAGCTCGTGTAAACATAGTTGCACTCCAAAATCGTTGCCGTTTTTTGCTCTTCCGGGGTCAGTAGGCTATCAACAGTGGCTAGGCCGTATTGCTTGTACCTTGAAAAGCGCCGCCTGAACTTGGGGCTTTGCTTATTGAGGTCGTCCCAGAAATGAACGGGGCAGAGCTGCTTGGAATCGTCCTCCATTCGGTAGTAGCAGGCCACAATGGCATCGAGGTCATTGTTTTTATCAAAATCCCCGGCAAAAACCTTGAGCGGGTGCTCCGCAGAGGGGTTGTATTGGTTGTTGGTACCCAAATTCCCGGCGACGTAGTCAATGTCGCCGTCGCCGTCAAAATCGCCGCCAACGATGCTGTTCCACCAGCCCTGCTGGTTTTCGAGGCCCGTGTTTTTCGCCAAAACCAGCTTGCCAGCCTCATGGTGAAAAACCTGCACGGGCATGAACTCTCCAACCACCACCAAATCCTGCTTGCCGTCCCTGTCATAATCCGTCCAAAGTGCATCGGTGACCATGCCGAGCGTGTCGAGCACTGGGCACCATTGGGCATTGGCGTTGACGAACTTGCCGCTTTCGTTTTTCAGCAGATAGCTAGGGGAGGGTAGGGGCCATGCTTTGGGCACCACCCGCCCGCCAACGAACAGGTCGAGGTCGCCGTCGGCATCAAAATCGGTGGCCCGCACACAGGAGCCACTGGCCATTGTGGACGGCAGTGCAAGGCTGTCCCATGTGAAATTGCCTTTGCCGTCGTTTCGGAAAAGGCGGTCTTGGTAGTACTCACTGTCCTTCGGGAACTGGAACCCACCGCTGACCACGTACAAATCTTGGTCTTTGTCGCCATCGGCGTCGAAAAGCAGCAAACCTGTGTCGGAGTATGGTTTTTGGTTGCCGCTCTGCAATTTTTTAGGCTTGAAGCCGCCATTGGGCTGCTGCACGAACAAGGTCAAAGTGTCATAAGCAAAGCTGCCGAGGCAAAAATCCTCCAGCCCATCGCCGTTCACGTCGCCCACAGCGAGACCAGGGCTGTTTTGGGTAAATTTATGGGGAAGGGTACGTTGCAAATTGTAATCAATGATGTCGTACTCAGGCTGCCGATAGTTGATTTTACGGGCTTTTGTTACTTCTTGTAGTAGTTTATTGCCTGCGGCAACAACTGGCGCAATGGTTGACGTTTTAGCGTTTTGGTGTTTTATGGTCAAAACTTGGTCGGCCTTTGTGCTGCGCAACAACTCGGTTTTGCCGTCGGGCCAGACCACCTTCATGGAATCCACGGTAGCGTTTTTGCCCAAACCAAAATGCACGATGTCTTCCACGGACGAGATATAGCCGCGATAGACGGAATGCTCGTGGTACTGCATTTGGCTGCTTGCCCAAAGGGTCAATTTTGTACCAATGCCCGCCGGGTTTTGCTTGGGGCCTTCGAGCTTTACGCGCAGGTAATGACTGCTCGGTGCGGCGTCTTTTTTATCCGTGCTGTAAAGGGTGTTTTCATAGATAAAAGCGGGGTCATTGATATTGTTGACCACATAATCGAGGTCGCCATCGTTGTCGAGGTCGGCAAAGGCAGCGCCATTGGAAAAGGAAGGGCGTTCAATGCCCCAAGCCTTGGTCATATCCGTGAAACTCAGGTCGCCATTGTTTTTGTAGGCGTAGTTGGCCACTTTGACCGAAGGCACTTCGTCCAAAAGGTATTCGTGGGTGGCCAATGCCCCCACCTCGGTGCGAAAGCTGACGAAATCGCGGTCGGTGATGTCTTTGGGGAAGCCGTTGGTGACCATTAAATCGCGGTGGCCGTCGTTGTCAAAATCGGCAAAAAGTGGCGACCAACTCCACTCGGTCTGATAGACGCCCGCAATGCGCCCAATTTCGCTGAAAGTGCCGTCGCCATTGTTCAGTTGGAGCATGTTGCGGGTGTACTGGTGCGCGTATCCGAAGCGCTGGTCGTTGATATAGTTGACATATCCGGCATCGCCGATGACCGATTTTTTGCGCAGGTTTTTTTCGGGGAGCATATCGAGGGTGATGATGTCCAAAAAGCCGTCGTTGTTGATGTCGGCAATATCGTTGCCCATCGAGAACTTGGACTGGTGCTTGATGAGGCTGTCAATTTCGTTGACAAACTTGCCTTGGTGGTTCACATAGAGGAGGTCGTTGGTGAGGTAGTCGTTGCTCACATAGATGTCGAGCCAGCCGTCTTTGTTGACGTCAAAAATGCCGATGCCCAAGCCATAGCCCTCGCAGACGATGCCGACCTCTTTGGCTACGTTTGTGAAAGTGCCGTCGCCATTGTTTCGGAAGAGCTTGTCATTGGTAGGGGAGGTGCCGTCGTTGACTTTTGGGCGATAAACGATGGGCACGCCGTACGGTTTGGAGTTGGTGAGCACGTAGAGGTCGAGGTCGCCGTCGTTGTCGTAGTCAAAAAACGCTGCGTTGGAGCTATAGCCGGGGTCGGCAATGCCATAGGCTGCGGCTTCGTCCTTGAAAGTAGGGATGCCGTTTTTGTCCAGTCCTTTGTTGACAAAAAGCATGTTCATGCGGCTCGCTGAGTCGGGGGCGATGGTTGCACAAACATAGATGTCCTGCCAGCCGTCGCCATTGATGTCAACTACTGCCACGCCCGATTTCCATCGGTTTTCACCACCGATTCCAGCTTTTTGGGAAATGTCTTCAAACTTGAATCCACCCTTGTTGAGGTAGAGCTTATTGGGCACCATATTACCGCTGAAAAACAAGTCTTTTAGGCCGTCGTTGTTGAAGTCAGCGACTGCCACGCCACCGCCGTTGTAGAGGTATTCCAGCTTGATGATATTGTGGTCCTTGCTCTCGGTGATGTCGTTCCTGAAGTCCACGCCGGATTCGGATGGCTCTACCAGCCTGAACAGCGTGTTGCCTTTTTGCTTGCAGCTTGCAAAAATGATTGTGGCCAATAAAAAGGGTAGGAACTTAAGTTTGCTCATAATATTCAGGTTTGTTTTGCAAAAATAGTAAATGGGGCTTGCCATAAAAAAGGAGACCACCGAGCATGCGCTGAGTGGTCTCCCTTATTTTACACGATTAGCCTGAAGGCTAATTAGAAGCCAGGAATCTGCTCGATATTCCTTACGCCATCCACCGTGCTTTGTGTGATCACGTATTCAGGAATTGGAGCGTACTTGTATTTCTCCGTAAAAGTTGCATTGGCAAGGTGAATGCGTTTCGCCCTTTCCTTTGCCAGGTACTCGTTGTTCATGTAGTCAACGATGTCGAAAGGCAGGGCAGTTTTGCCAGCGTCCGTTACGTCGTCCCAGCGAACAAGGTCGAAGAAGCGGTGGCCTTCCATGCCAAGCTCAATCTTGCGCTCAAAGCGGATGGCCTTGAGGGCGTCGGCAGCGCTGCCGAAGCTAGAGTAGGTAGCGATGACATAGTTGGCAGCAGGAGAACCGTCTGCGTTCTTTACGAAGCCATCTGGGTTTGCAGCCCTTTGGCGTACCAAGTTGACATACTCAAGTGCACCAGCGAGGTCGTTGGTTTCGGCGCAAGCCTCGGCATACATGAGGTAAACATCGGCCAAGCGGATGATGTGCACGTTCAGTGCGCTCATGGTGAAGCCCCAGTCGTACTTGCCAGCGAGGTTGTTGGAGTAGTCGCTGGTCATTGGTACGTTCTTCATAGGGGAGTACGGGCCACCGTTCACCACCTGACGAACCCAGTTGTTGCCTGGGTGCACACCCCAATCGAGGTAAGGAACACCGCGGCGGCCTACAGTCCAGTCGAGGCGTGGATCCAAAGTGCCATCGTAAGGCGTGAAAGGATCGCCAGAAGCAAGACCCTCGTCGCTTGTAACATCGCTATCGTTGTAAGAATCGGGCATTGGCAAGCCGTTGGATGTCTTGAACGAGTTCACGAGGTTCTGTGAAGGCTGGTAGAAACCGCAGCAGCCAGTGATGGTAGAGCTACCGTGTGGCTGGTTCAAGGTGTTTTCGTAGTTGCCATTCACAAAATCACCAGCGTTGGTGGCCTCGTAAGCGAAGATAGACTCTGGATTGCCAGCCTCTGTAGAAGCCATGAAGTTGTCATGGTAGAGGTTTGTCAGTGCATAAGGTGTACCAGCAGCCGTTACGCCGTTGTCAATAACTTCTTTGAGTACGGTCTTGGCGTCCTGCCATTTGCCTTGGTACATATAAACTTTGCCAAGGTAAGCACCTGCGGCCCATTTGTTGGCCCGGCCAGCAGCATTCTGAACAGAAGGCAGGTTGTCGTATGCATATTGCAAGTCAGCTTCGATATCGGGATAAATTTCACGGTCGTTCTTGACAGCCGCAAAGTCAGATATTTTTTCGTCCACATAAGCTGGCTTCAAGAAAGTACGCCTTGCCTCGAAGTGGTAGTGGGCGCGGAGGAACCTTGCCTCGGCGCTGATGCGCTTGCGGTCATCATCTGAAACATCGGTTGCAAGTGCCAATGTCCGAAGCGTTTCGTTGGCTTTGCCGATACCGTCGTAGCTGCCGTTCCACTTGTTCACCAAGTATGGGTTGCTGGGCAGCATTTCAAAGCGCTCGATTGGGTTGATGTCAACACCGTCCGAAGGCTCTGTGCCTTTGTAGGCATCTTCCGAACGAACACCGCCCCAAATCCAGTTGGATGCACCACCGTTTTGGTTGAAGTTGTTATTGTCCCAGCTTTCAAACCAAAGGCCGTCAAGTGCCGCATAAGTATTGATGAGCATCCCTTCTACGCCTTTCAGGTTGGCCAATGAGGCGGGTGTGTAGGAGCCCTGTGGTGGCTGTTCGAGGAATGAATCCTTGCAAGACCAAATACCTAGAAAGCCTAGGGCAAAAAATGCGATGATATACTTGCTTTTCATTTTATGGATTTAATTTTTTTAGTCAAAAAAAAGGTTAGAATGTCACATTCAAGCCAAACAGGATTTGGCGTGGGTTCGGGTAACCGCTCTGGTCAACGCCCATGAGGAGGTCATCGCCTTGGATGTTGATGTCTGGGTCTGGGCCAGAGTACTTGGTGATGGTGAACAGGTTTTGGCCCTGAACATATACCCTCAAGTTCTGCATCTTCAAGTTCTTGGTTACACCAACTGGAATGGTGTAGCCCAATTGAACTGTTTTGGCACGGATGTAAGAACCATCCTCAACATAGTACGAGTTGGAAGTACTGGTTGTGAAGGAGGTGTAACCGTTGTCGGCACCTGGCGCCAAGCGTGGCAGCGTTGCATTTGACTTGCCGGCTTGCCAGCCATCTGTAAGTACGCGCTCGCTCACACCGCCTACGAATACGCGCATGTCGGTGAAGTACTTGGTGTAGTTGTAGATTTCGTTGCCATAGTTCCATACCAAGAAGGCGTTGAAATCAAAGCCTTTGTACTGGAGGCCAAGGTTCAAACCAGCAATGAAATCAGGGTGTGGGCTGCCGAGGTAAACACGGTCATTGTCGTCAATGACTTTGTCATCGTTTTGGTCTTTGTACCTCCAGCTACCAATGACTGCGCCGTTTTGGCTAAGTGCGTCAATATCTGCTTGGCTCTCGAAGAAGCCGTCAATCTGAAAGCCACGGAAGTAAGAAATTGGCTGACCAGCTTGGGTACGTACCACGTTGTTCAAACGGGAAGCGTTGCGGTCATAGAAAGTCTCTGGATTGCCGTCAATGTCAATAACCTCGTTTTTGTAGTGTGTAAAGGTCAAGGTAGCGTCATACTTCAGGTCTTTCGTGATGGAGCCACGGTTGGTGATACTGAAGTCGAAGCCCCTGTTGCGCATTTTGCCGATATTGATATAAGGCTGTTGCACAAGTGGCTCAAGACCGTTGCGCACACGCTGTACGAGCAGGTCCTTGGTGTCGTTGTTGAACCAGTTGAAAGAGATGTCCCATTTGTAGTTGGCCATGCTCAAGTCAAAGCCTACGTTGGTCGTCTCAGAAGTTTCCCACTTGGATGCTGTGCTACCCACACGGCGTGCGGTGTAACCTGGCGTCAATGTGTTCTGGCTGCGGTTGATGTCGTAGTTGGTTACACCTTGGTTGGAGTAGAAGGTTGTATATTGGTTGTTTGCATCCACAACGCGCTCACTACCCATGCGGCCCCAACCACCACGGAGTTTCAGGTCGTCAATGAAGTCGGCACCATCCATGAAGGATTCTTCGGATACCCTCCAGCCAAGACCAAATGCAGGGAACACACCGTAACGGTTGTCAGCACCAAACTTGGAAGAGCCGTCACGGCGGACAGTGGCATTGAAGAGGTACTTGTTGTTCAAGATATAGTCAACACGACCGAAAGTAGAAGCCAATGTTTGGCGGAACAGGTTGTCAGAAACAACTGGAGCCGTGTTCTGGTCGGTATTCAAAGTGATGAACTCAGGGTCTTCAAAGTCAAAAGTATTGGTATTCACACTGATACCAGAACCTTGGCCTTTGATGGCTTCGGTACCTGCCAAAAATTTCAAAGAACTTTTACCAAATTCAATTGAATAAGTGGCAGTGTTGGTCCATGTCCAGAAAAGGTTGTTGTCATTGGACTGAATCAAGCCAATATTACCAACGTTTTCAGAACGCTCGTAGGTGCGGTAGGTGTAGTTCTTTGAATAGAAGTTACCTTGGTCAATACCAAAGGAAGTGCGCAGCACCAAGTTCTTAACTGGTTCCAGTTCACCATAGACATTACCGAAAATCTTCCAGTTCTTGCGCTGGTTGTCTTTCTGGCGGTAGAGCTGAGCCACAGGGCTGGTACCGTTGCCGGATTCACCCACTGCGTTGCCACCCCAACCACCTGCGATGTCCTTAACAGGAATATAAGGAACCATACGGTAAGCCTGCGCCCAAGCACCACCCTCGCCACGGTTGTCGCCGTTCAGGAACTGCTCGTGAATGACTTGGATATTTTCACCAATCCTCAAGAATTTGGTAGGGTTGAACTGTGTGTTCATCCTTGCAGCATAGCGCTTGTAGCCAGTGTAGATAAGCGCACCGTCTTGGTCAAGGTAGTTCAAACCCAAAGAATAGGTCGCTTTTTCGGTGCCGCCACTGGCGGAAACTTGGTGGCTTTGAATCAAGCCATTGTGAACAATCTCGTCGAACCAATTGGTACCTGCACTTACGCCAAGTATTTGATAGGTATTGCCGTAATCTTTGAGGGAGTACAGCGCTGGGTCGGCTGCCGGGTCGGAGGCGCTAACGCCACTTTTTAAGTCCTTGCTCACCACAATACGGTCAGGGATGCTCGGATTGCTCATCAGACCGAAAACTGGGTGTTTGAAATCTGCTGGGCGGCTGCGCTGCAAATAATCAAGGTACTGATTGGTGTTGATCAGGTTCGGGAAAGTGCTGGAAGGCAGGGTTTGTGTTCCAACATACGTGTCGTAAGACAGTTTGAGCGTACCTGATTTACCCTGCTTGGTCGTGATCACCACCACGCCTTGTGCTGCACGGGCACCATAAATGGAGGCGGCTGTTGCATCCTTCAGCACCTGCACCGACTCAATGTCCTGTGGGTTGATCTTGGAAGCATCGCCCGTTGGTACACCATCAATGACGTAGAGTGGGTCGCTGTTTCCGAAGGACGTAAAGCCCCTAATCCTGACCTTTGCTGCTGCACCTGGCTCACCGCCGCCACTCACTACCACGCCAGCTGCCCGGCCTTGGAGTTGTGAGGTGAGGTTGGCCGAAGGGTTGGTCAACAAGTCCTGGGTGTTCACCACAGAGACAGAGCCGATGATATCGGCTTTTTTCTCAGAGGTGTAACCCGTTACAACCACCTCAGAAAGGGCGGTTGCTGACTCGGCCATCGAAATGTTGATGACGTTCTGAGCGCCTACGGCAATCTCCTGGGTCTCATAACCCGTGTAGGAAACTACCAAAACAGCGTCGTTGCCAGTTACCCTAAGTGAGTAGCTGCCGTCAACATCGGAGATGGTACCTGAGTCGGTTCCTTTGACAAGGATGGTTGCGCCGATAAGCGGGGACTGGTCTGTAGCCGCCGTTACCATTCCGCTAACCGTCCGCTGCGCAAAGGCAACAGAGGCACTTACCACGAAAAGAAAGGTAAGTAGCGAGAGTAAAGAAAATCGTTTCATAATTACCATTATAAATGTTTAAGTTGGTGAAAAATGCTTGTTCGTTTGAAACCTGCTCTCTCAAGTTTCCCGCAATGTTAAGTGGCTTAAAGAAAAATTGGCGTAGTCTAACTAATTGAATGGCAATAATTTGGATTGGAAATAGGGAGTATTTAAAGGGGATTGCTGACCGATTTGGACGGGCTAAGGTAATATTGTTTTTTTTACACCAAAGGTTTTTTTCAGTAAAATTCTGTTTCAGGATAGTGGCATTCAATGCAATTTAAATGTGTGGATTCCCAAATAACTTGTTGTTCCTTGGCCGTTTAGGGGTTTTGGGCTTAGTTTGTATGTAGCCTCGCTTGTTGGGTTTTTCTGTTTTCTTTCATGGGCTGTTGTTTTGTCCATTTGAGCACTCGCAGCCGGTAGTCCCAGTGCGGCCGGTGCCGCAGCAAGTTACGGTTGATTTTGAGTTCCCAGCACAGTTCCCGTTGGTCGGCTATGCCCAGGTGCAGCATGGATGCCGCTCGGCGCTTTTTGCCGCTTTCCTTCAACTCGTTGATTGTCATAAGTTTGCACGTGGTGTGTCAACTTATTTCAGGGAGATACAAGCTTTTCGATAATCCCAGTTATGTTGAATTGAAATTAAAATTTGCTGTGTTGTGGCAAAAAAACCGGACACCAAACCGTGTTTTTTATGTCAAAAGCAAAAAAGCCATTCTATGTCTTGTCCTGAAAATGGTTGACCACCAAAAGTGCGTTCAAGATGGATAGCGGCAAAATCCCTACTATGTCTCGCCCTGAAAATGGGATGAAGGAATATACAGAGCGGCCAGTAATTCACTTATCTTCGTACCTGTTTTCTCAAAAATCGGCTAATTGAGACATTTTTTTGCCCTTTTGGTATTGTGCTGCTCCTGGCAAATCCTCATCGGCCAGCCTATTTGGGACGAGCAAGCCTTCAATAGCATGTCCGCGTCGGAGCGCTACCGCTTCGTGCACGATTACCCTTTTTACAAACTACAAGACGGCAATCAAATCTCCACCCTGCTTTCTAAAATGTCGGCCATTGCGGAAGCAAAAAAAGACTACCGCACCGGGCTGGCGCTGAAGTATTACACCTGCCTCGCTTCCGGCAACGAGGGCTTTGTCATGCCAAAGGGAAAAACTGGGGCCGATATTTTTGCTGAGATGGAATCGTCGGCCAAGCAGCACGGCTTCGAAGTGGAGCAAGCGGTGGCGGCCTATTATATGACCGACTACCTGTTTTCTCAAAAAAAGCTTACCAATTTACAGTTTTATGTGGAAGTGCAGCAGTTCTTTGAGCGGTTCCGAGCTATTGGTTTTGAAAAATTCAGGGACTACAACGTGGCGGGGATGCTCTTCAACCTCAGTCAGTTCCTCTGGAATTTAGGCGATTTCGAAAAGGCGTTCAAATACCTTAGCGTGGCGGAGCGTTTCATCGAACCAACCGATGAAGGAGGGTTTCACTTTACCCAAGTCCTGAGTTATTTGCAGACCTATTGGAAGCAGCGGAAGGACTACGACCAATCCATTGCCTCCGCAAAGAAGATTCTTCAATTCCATCAGAACTTCCAATCGGACGACCCGGAAGGCCAATTGTGGAGCCGTTTTTGGCAAAATTTTTCCTCCATCGAAATCGCATCCCTGCTCATCGAACAAGGGAAAATCGCCGAGAGTGAACCCTATGCCAACAAGGGCCTTGAACTCAGCAAAACACAGAATTCCCTCAACCCAGTGGTGTCGCAGCAAGCCGAATTCGATGCACTAATGGTGCTCATCCCCACGAAGTTGAAATTGGGCAAATTAGACGAGGCGAATGCCCTGCTGCAACGTTCCTCCGACATCAAAACCTTCCTCGAACCCCAAGGCCAGCTCGACTATTTCAAGCCCCTCAAGCTCTACCAGCATTTTTCAAAATACCATGAAATAACGGGCAATGCCGCTGCTGCACTACGCTACACGCATCTTGCCCAAACCTTGCAGGACAGCCTCGACCGCCGCAACGATGCCCACAAACTGGCGCAGGCCCAATTGCGCCATGAGGCAGAACAATATGCCGAGCGGCTCGAACTGGTGGAGCGGGAAAAGGATTTGCAAAAAATGCTCCGCAATGCCGTTTTTGCTATCCTGCTCTTGGCATTGGGCTTGGCCTACGGCAATCACCGGCGGCTTCAATTGAAGCGGCAACAAAAGGAAAAAGAATTGGCAATAGCTCAGGACGAATTGGTGGAACTGACCAAAAGCCTGCGTGAAAAATCGGAACTGGCCGAGAGTCTTAGGCTTGAAGTCGAAAAGCTATCAGCACAAGGTAATCGCAGCGAAAATCTGGAGCAGCTTATTTCTTCCACCATCCTCACCGAAGCGGATTGGGTGAAATTCAAGGCGATTTTTGAAAAAGTACACCCCGGTTTCATGGAAGCACAAAGGCTTAAATCACCCGATATAACCAATGCCGAACAACGCCTGCTCGCCCTCGAAAAACTTGGCCTCAGCGCCCAGGAAATGGCCAATATGCTCGGCGTGAACAAGAACACCATCCACCAGACGAGGCGACGGTTGCGGTTGAAAATGGGGGAGGATGGGACGATTTCCGAAGCTTCGTAATAGGAAAGCGTATTATTTCCAAACCTTTGATTTTCAATAAAATAAACACCTTGGCGTGGCTTGTCATCTTTTTGTCACTGCCCATTTCTTTTAGCTTGCCCATATTCTTCCCTTCTTTGTAAAGGTTCAAAACCAATGTATAAATGATTGCGCTGAAAATGATTGACCAAAGAAAAATAAACTACCCGGTCATCCGCAATTGGATGGTAAGCCTGTTGCTGATAGCGGGCTTCTTGTATGGGGTCCACCGCTATTTCGAGTACCGCAACATGGAACTCGACAAGCGGCTGGAATTAATTAAATAACCGATATGCCCGGTTGGCGTTTCCTAATTTTGCGGCACGCCGAAACCCGATTTATGAAACGACTTTACGCCTTTGCCCTGCTTTGTTGCTTCGCTGCCAGCCTTATGGCTCAGCAGGTTCAGGATTTTGAAGACCTCGAAGCCGTCACCAAAAAGGGCTTTTTCCCCACCTATTTCAAGGGGCTGTTCAAGGATTTCACCGACTTCGGCAAGCCCTTCGATTACAGCGGCGGCTTCGGCGTCAACATGCGCTCCTACAATGCCCTCGGCACCACGCCCCGCCAAGACCCCTTCCTCTACACCGCCAACGCCAATTTCAATGCCCGGATTTACAAGCTGAACCTGCCCTTTTCGCTCACCATCGCCGCCAAGAATACCGAGCACTCCTACCCCAATCCAAAGGAACTTTACAATGCCTTCAAGCGGGACGTAGGCAATAGCATTGCTGCGCAAAAACAGCGGTTTGTTCGCTTCGGCGTCAGCCCACGCTACAAATGGATAAAGACGCATTTCGGCCACCGCAGCATGAATTTTTCGCAATACACCATGTCGAACCTCATCTTCCTCGGCGCTGGCACGGAGCTGACGCCGGGCAAGCTGCGCATCGGGGCGATGGTCGGCCAATTGGCCAAGGCCGAGCCGATTGACCTCTCGCTGGTGGAGCCGAGGCTGCCCAAGTTCCAGCGCAAGGGCTGGGGCGTGAAAGTCGGCTACGGCACGCAAGAGGATTTTGTTGACCTCGTGCTGTTTCAGGCAAAAGACCAAGCGAACTCCATTTTCATCCCCGACACATTGCCACAACTCATTTCCCCGGAGCACAACGAGGCTTTGGGGCTTGTTTTCCAAAAATCCTTGTTCAAAAAATTCCGCCTGAAAGCCGACATCGGGGCCAGCGCCCTCTCGCCGAACATGCGGGACGACGAGGCCCCTAACCAGTTCCCGCACCCCAATTTTCTCTTTCAAGGCCGTCAAACAACAAAGTACAAGACTGCTGCCGAGGCCAATTTCGATTACCAGGCTTCGGCCTACAGTCTTGGTTTGAAGTACCGCCGGGTGGACCCCGGCTACAAAACTTTGGGCGCTTATTTCTTCAACAGCGACATCGAAGAATGGACGCTGAACCTCAGCACCAGCCTTTTCCAACAGGCCATCGCCTTGAACGCCAGCGGCGGCATCCAGCGCAACAACCTCGACGGCTCAAAGCCCAACCGCCTCAGCCGCTTCGTCGGCAACCTCGATGCGGCGTACAGCAAAGGCCCGCTCAGCCTCACGGCCAATTATTCCAACAATTCCGCCGATGTGGCCTACCTCCTCGACCCCGCCGACCCTGTGCTGAACGTCCTCATCGTCACGCAGGACGCCGGGATCAGCGCCACCTACACGATTCAAGATACAACCAGCCAGCGGCAGCACGTCTTCAACCTGACGGGCAACGCCCAACTCGTCACCGACGACGTGGAAGACCCCACCACGAGCGCATTTTCGCAGATGCTCGTGGGCAATTTCGTCTATTCGCTGGCGCTGGGCACATCAGGTTGGGGCTTTTCGGCCAAGGCCAATTTCAACCAAAACGAACTCTCCTCGCTGCTGGTACGGCGCTACGGCACGGGCTTCGGCGCAACGAAAAACTGGCTGGAAGGCAAGCTTTCCACGGGCCTTGATTTCAACTATTTCTACACGGTAACGGAGGGCCTCGGCAACAACGGGAACTTCACCAGTGCCCTCAACCTGAACTGGAACCTGAGCGATGCCCATTCCCTTTCGATGAATTGGATGCTATTGAGCACAAGGAACACGAGCGCCACGGCCTCCAACCAGTTCGGTGAGGTGGTGGGGACGGTGGGGTATCAGTATAGGTTTATGCGGAAAGATAAAAAAGCAGCTGCCGAGAACAAAACGGGCAAGTCGAAATAGATAGATTTAGCCAACGTGAAACGTCACGCTGGCTGTGTTTTTTTGAAAATATCGTTCACCGAAATGGTAAAACCGGGCAGAGCCGGGGCGGCGGAGCAGATTTCATCGCCGACGAAAGTGGTCATTTGGCTAAGGTTGGGGCCGCTGTAAACGTCCACCTGACGCACCTCTGGGAAAATATGCCAGACAACCTGTACGCCAGCATCCTTGTAGTTGACCATTTTCTTTTTCAGCCTATTGACTTGGTCGTTTGTAGAAATGACTTCTATAACGAAAGTAGGTACATCACGGGCAGCGTCTTCGGCCAAGTTGTAGGCTTGCTCCTTTGTGAGCCAAGCAATGTCAGGACGGCGGTACTTGTCAAGAAAGATAAGGTCAACTTCTGGTACCAAAAACCCGAAAACCTTGCCTTGGTTCTCAAGCAGTTTAAAATGAGCAAGCAGGTTAATCAGCATGAAGATTTGTTTCTTGTCCATAGTACGCTTTGTTTTTTCGACAACGCCATCGGCCCATTCATATTTATAGTCGTCCTTCCGGTTGAGGTATTTTTTTTCAAAAACCTCCCGTGTGATAAAGGCTGGCTTGGCCTCCAAATTTGGAGCAGGCTTCGAAGAACCTGGTTTTTTTTCTTGAACTGCTGCTGTGTGCATGACGCTAATTTTTGACAAATATAACCCAAACCTCCCAAAATGAAAAACACTTCCAATGACCGAATGACCCAAGAGGTGACATCTTTTTGCCTGCTCGAAGCTTCAATTTACAGCAGAATTGCAAAGGCAAAAAGGTGTCATCTCGCTGGTGAGCCGATTTGAGATGACACCTTTTCGCCTTTAAAGCTTCGCTAAATTCCAAATTTGTTGGAGGCGAAAACCTGCCTGTCGGCAGACAGGGATGTCACCTCAAAACCAAAAATAAAATATGAGCATTCGTTTACTCCCAATACTCGCATTCCTTTTCTTCGCAAACACCGCCTTTGCGCAGCAAGTCTATCCCGTGTCGCTCACGGGCCTGCTCATACCGCCCCATTCCCTCGACCTCAGCGTGTATGGCACCCAGCGGGCGCAAGACCTCGTCTTCACTGCCGCCCTCACCGACCCCATCGAGCCGTTCCGGGACACCCGCCTGAAACTCTACATCGAAAACAACGGCCAAACGCTCTACACCACCGACCCCAACTACGGCTTCCAACCCCTGCGCCTCAATATGAACCAGCCCGTCATGCTTGACGGTTTTGCGCTGCAACCCTACCTCCAGCCCGAAGCCCTCATCGGTGCAGCGGGCCAAGGCCAAGGCTCGGTCATCGTTCCCGAAGGACTGAACCGCATTTGCTTAGAAGTGATTGACTTGGAACGGAACGTGCCCATTTCCCGCAAAACCTGCGTCACGGGCGGCTTTTTCCTCAATGAGCCTCCGATTTTACAGACGCCCACCTGCTTTGGCAACGTGCCACAGACCAATTTCCAAAGCCAGACCTTCACCTGGACGCCACTTCACTCCGGCTCCGGCAACAGCCCCGCCCCGGTCGAGTACCTGTTCCAATTGGTGCAGCTCCAGCCCGGCATTGACCCCAACGATGGCTTCGATTTCAGCCTGAAAATCATGGAGCGCACCACCATGTCGCCCTCGCTGATTTACGGCCCGACCGACCCCATCCTCCAGCCCGGACAGGTTTATGCTTGGCGGGTGCAGGCCCGCAACATGCTCAAGCCTGGCCTAATTTTCAGAAATTACGGTTTCAGCGCAATCTGCACCTTTATATATGGCGACGGCTTCGCCCTGCCCGGTGGCGAAATGGCTGCCGAAGTGGCCGAGGAAGACCGAGTGCCGCCTCAAGGCTGCGAGGTTTTTGACACGGATTTCGGGCCGATATACACCGAAGACTACACCCCCGCCGCCGTGCAGGAAGGCGATACCATCAAGGTCGGCTGGTTCGATTTGGTGGTGCAGTTTGCGACCAGCCAAGGCAACGGCTACCGGGGCCGAGGAACCGTCAAAATACCCATGCTGAACGCCCCTTTGATGGTGGATTTCAGGAACCTAAAAGTAAAGCCCAATTCCAACCGCTGCTACGAACTTAGCTCCATGTATGCCGTTGGCAACACGCCGCAGTTTTATTATGAAATGCAGGACGGAAGCGCCCCACCGGACTACTATTTTTCCCAGATAAAAGCCGATTTTGAAAACGGGCCGCTGCAAAACGCCCTGACCGACCAATTGGACATCAACGGCGCAGCCACAACGCTGCCGCTCGGCAACCCCAGCGAGGAAGGGCCGTACATGGTCATCGTCAATGAAATCAATTTCACGCCCCGCAACGCCACCATGACCTGCACGGGCTATCAGGTCAATGAGGACGGAACGCTCAACGGCTTCGGCCCAACGGAAATCCCCATCACGCCCTACGGTGTGAAGAACGGCGCCCGCCTCAAAGTCACGCAGGGAACCGATGCCGTGGGCAGTTTTGCGGGCATTTTCTTCGTTGGCAGTGGCGGCGAAACCGACAAAACGGGCATGGACATTGACTGCGGCGGCTTCAAATCGCTCTTCCTTGACACCGAGTTTGTCATTGATTCCACGCTGATGAAATCGCTGGATGGCAGCGAAGCCCGCTTCCGCTTGGCCAGCAACAAGGCCGACCCGAATGGCTATCTCGGTGGCATCAAAAAACTGGACGGCTTCACGTTGCCCAAGCTGCCCGGCTGCCAGTTCAAGTTGAAAAGCGGCATGCTGGATTTAGCTTTTGATAAAAAATTGGAGCAAAACAAGCTCGAAAAGCTCTACCTCGAACCCAGCTACGATACTTGGCAGGGCCTCTACCTCAGCGATGTGGAAGCCAATCTCCCCGCCGATTTGAACCTGCTGGGCGACGGCAAGCCTGTCCAACTCGACAACGGCGACTTCGTGCTCGACTGGTCGGGTGGCCACGGGCATTTCAGAAAAACCAACTTGCTTTCACTGAACAAAGGTCGGCTCGGCACCTGGCCCTATTCCATTGACAGCCTGCAACTGCAAATCGTGGCGGGCGAGGCGCAGCGCACTTGGATGTCGGGACAGGTGAAAGTACCCGTGCTGGATGAGCCGTTCAGCTACGCCTCCGAACTGAACACTTTCGGTCAAACGAGCCTGCAAATTGACCTCGTGCAAGGCCAGCGCACCATGAGCCTTTGGAACGGGAAAATGGCCGTCGGTACCGACTCCAAGGTGCGGGCGGTGCTCAAGGATTTTGGCCCTGCGGGCAAAAAATTCATGCCCGATGCCGACCTGAGTGGCGTGTTTTCGATGGAAATTGACCCAAAGGAATTCGACGACAGGTTGGTGGGCAACAAGGCCATCATCAAGCAGCGGTTGAAGCAAATTTTCGGCTATGCGGCCAGTTCGCCGGAGTTCAAATTGGAAAACCTGCGTATTGGAAGCCTCCAAATTGACCCATTTAAATTGCCAGAAGAACGCTACGTGCTCGGCAGCTACACGCCCGATTCGTTGGGCCTGAGCATCGGGAAAACGTCTGCCAAGCTTGGCCAAATACGCTTGGTTTATAAGGAAAACGACGGCAACGGGCGGGAAGAACTCGGCTTTCAAGTCGTGGTGAAAAAAGGCCAGAACCTCGTCCAGTTCACGTTTTTTGCGAAAGCAAAAGCCAACGGCGACGGCTTCGAGTTTGACCGAATCGAAGTGCAAACGGAGGAAGTGGACTGCAATTGCCACGCCTTTGTGCCTTTCGAGGAGATGCAGCTGGAGGAGCTTGACCAGCAGTTGCGGCGCACTTACCGCAAATTTTATGCGCCCGCCGTTGGCGGAAATTTGGTGGCAAACAGCACCGGCCTCGCCTCGGCGAAGGCCCCCGATTTTGCGGAGCAAAACAGCCAACTACTCGACGCTTACGAAACGGCCACCCTTGAAAACCTGCGCAATCACCTCGTCGGTGGCTTCCCGTTGGTGGACGAGGTGCTGAACCTCACTTTCCTCGACCTCCAGTTGGACATGGAAGGCACGAAGGCCAAGGTCGCCATTGAGCGAAGCTCGCCCGATTTCAATTTTGAAAAAATTGACGAACTGCCCACCGATGGTCCCCGCCAATTGCCGCTCTACCTGACGCCCGATTTGCTCACGAAAATGGGCATGACGAACAACGAACTGCCGAAGAACAGCCGCCTGCTCATCACCGATTTTGAGGCAGCCAACCCGCAATACAACGAGCAGAATACCAGCGTCGAGTTCACGCTGCTGGTGCAGGTGAACGACAGCAGCTACGCCCAGTTCGTGCGGCCAAATGTGAGGGTCAGCCCGACCTCGGTGGACATGAAGGACTTTTATATGTTCCTCGCCGAGGACGTGGCCGTGAACGACCCCGATTTCAACGACGGAGAAGGCAGTCCGACGGTTTTCTTTAAAAAATCGGAGCCAAAAACGGGTACCCCAGACCCTTACACCGACAGCTACGCCCACCTGATTTGCGAGGGTTTCCAAAAATTCGTGATTCAGGGGGAATATGCAGTGCCGTTCAGCGAAACGACAGAGGACGAAGAGGGCGAGGAAACGGACTTTCCCGATGCCCAACTCAAGTACCGGGACGCTGAGAAAGACAGCCCATCGGAGGCGGAAAGCCAGTTGCAGTTTGCCTTCCGTTTCGTGCATGATTTCAACCTCGACAACGAGTTGGAACTCGGTGATTTCATCGCAGCGGTGAAAAGCGAGACTGCCGACGGCAAGCCCTTGCAGTTCGTGGCGGACGGGCAGGAAGGCGTGCTTTTCCAAGAGGGAAAGGCGATGGAAGTCTATTTTGATTTTGACCAGGATTTCAATGTGGACTCCATGCCAGCGCAGGCGGGCTATGATTTCAGGGGGATTTATTTCAAGACCATCACCGCCGAATTGGAGGGCTTTGTGGCCAACGATACCTCGAATATCAAGGTGGATGTGACCGATATTTATTTCAAGCCCGACGAGGATTTCTACTTCAACGGCATGGGCGGCAGCTTCGAGTTGTACGATATTTTGCCGTTTGACCGGGGCATCAAAATGGGCGGCTGGCAGTACTCGCTCGACACGCTCGTGATGGATTATATCGCCGCTTCGGAGGAGGACGAGGGGATGCCCGTGCAGATAGCTGGGATGCTCCGTTGCCCCGTTTTCAAATATGATTCGGAAGAAGACCTGTTGGCCTACAACGGTCAGTTGGCCTTCGTGCGGGAGACGGACGAGGAGACGGAAGAGCTAAATTACCACCCCGGTGCCGTGTTTACCGTAGGGGAAGAAATAGAAGTGGAAGAGGGGGAGGAGGAGCCGGAAAATGAAGGCTCACTGGAGGGCATGGTCTTCCGGGCGGAGTTCATCCCCGGCCTGACGCTGGCCCTGGACGAAGGCTCGACCATCGGTTTCGACTGGACGGAGATGCCCGACGGCAGGGCGGGATTCCTGCCCTCGGTGGATTTGTCGGGTACGGCCACCCTGCTTTTTTCCAAAAAAGCCACCGAAATGGCAGCGGAAGCCGTAGAAGTGGCGCAAAAGCTCGGCATTGATTTCAGCTTGCCGGGTGCCACGTTCGAGGGTTTAAAAATCAACAAAGAACCCAATGAGGAAGAGCCGGGCAATGTGATGGTGGGCAACAAACTGGGCGGCATCCAGACCATCAACATGGGCACTTGGGGCTACAGCCTTGGCTTCTCCGAGGAATTTTATGAAGGATTGGGTGAAGAAAAGAAAGACAGCACCGCTGCAAAGACCAATAAAAAAGAAGAAACCAAAAAAGAAGAAACCAAGAAACTCGCACCGAAAGCCAAGAACAAAAAGAGCAAGGCCATTGCCAAAGGGAAGGGCAAAAGCGCTGGGAACAAACCCAAAGCCACCACAAAACCCACCGCCAGCACAGCCAAAAAACCGGAATCCAAAAAGGACGAAACGCCTGAAAAACCCGGCATGAACGGCTTCCCGATTTCGATTGATGCGCCGGAATTTGAGTACAACGAGGTGACCAAAAAATGGGCGATGAACCTCGCCATCTCCATCAACCTGCTGCCTGAAAAAAGCGGGGACGACGATAAAAAAGAGGGCGAAAAAACCCCGGCGAAAACGACCAAGGCCAAAGCCCCCAAAGCCCCCGCCAAGGGCAAAGCAGCCAAAAAAACTGAGGTCAGGACGGCGGGCATTGCCGCCACGACGACCCTCTCGTTTTACGCTAAACCCGATGCGGTGAAGGGCATCGTTTACGACGGCGTGGGCCTGAAATCCATCCACGTGATGGGGCAGTTTGCCTCGGCGGAAATTGAGGGCGGGCTGCATTTCATCAAACCGCAAACCGAGGAGGACGAGGCCGATTGGGGCGAGGGCTTCAAAGCCTACGGCAGCATCAGGATGGGCAAGACACCCGACGGTGAGTACCGTTTACGGGGCAAAGCCCTGTTCCAGTTCGGCACGGTTGCGAGGCCAACGGGCACGGGCGATTTCCGTTATTTCTTCGCCGATTTGGAGGCGCTTTACAGCACGAATATCCAGCCGCACAAGGGCTTGCCGCTCATCAAAGCAGTGCCGCCCGCACCACCGATGGACATCATCAACCTGCACGGCGGCGGTGGCGGCATTTATTACAATATGGAAAAAGACCCCGTCATCAGTGACGACGAGGAAGCAGAAGCCGAGGAGGACGAGCCGGAAGTGGAGGAAGCGGAGGCCGACGAGGAGGAGGAGGAAGCTGATAAGGAGGAAGCTGCTGCCAAGCAAGAGGAAGCAAAAGCCGATTCAACCATCAACGACCCGAAGAAGACCCAAGCGGAAAAAGCGGAGGCAAAAAAGAAAAAAACGGCAGCCAAAGCCAACCAAATCAAGGCCAAGGAGAAGAAAACCAAGGCGCAAACCAAAAAGGAAAAAGCCAAAAAAGCGAAAGAAAAAAAGCTCGCCGAAGCCAAGCCTGGCGCTAAAAAACGCAGCAATAAACTGAAGGGCAAAAAGAAAGCCGCTACCACGACAAAAGCAACGGAAGCCACCGCCGCAGCCTCGCCCAAAAAGAAAAAGGCCAAGAAAGTAGCGCCGCCCCCCAAAGAAGAAAAGGCCGACGAGGAAGAAGAAGTGGACGAAGAAGCTGAGTACGAAGTACCCGAAGGAGAATGGATGGAGCCGGGCGTCAGCCTGTCGGGCTTCACCTATTCACCGAAGGAAAAAAGCTACGGCGGCTATATCAAGGGCATTTTCAGCGTGGTGCAGCCCAAGCTCGTTTCGCTCGACGTTGCCATCGGCATAGAGGTGGGAAAGAACACGGCGGACAAGTTTGTTTTCAAAAAAATCTTCGCCAAGGCCGATGGCTATATGATGAGCGAGGGCATTGACGAGCGCACCGATGCGCCGATTTATGCGACGGTACAGGCGGAATTGGATTTCGCCAATAAACTGCTCGCCGGGTCTTTCAATATCGAAGCGGACTATGCCATAGAACCCATCCTGAAAATCAGGATTGACGGCAAAAAAACGAGGGGTTCCATGCTCGTCGAGTTCAAGGAGGGCGGGCAATTTTACATCAAAGCCGGGCGACCGCTGGAGCGGATGGGGGCGGAGATGGAGGCATTTGGCGACAAGCTGGGTGTCTATGCCTATTTCCAGTTGGGCCAGGACCTCGACCCGATGCCGCAGGTGGCTGAAATCGTGCCGGGCTGGCCAGCGCCCGCCGAAAAAATCAAGGAGCGGGAAATCAACCCATCGAGCGGCATCGCCCTCGGCATGAGCCTTTTTATTGAAAGAAATTACGACTTCGCCATCTTCTACGCCAGTTTCCGGGGTGGCCTAGGCTTCGACGTGGCGATGGGCCGCTCCGACCTGAAATGTCCCGACGGCTACCAAGTCGGCATGGACGGCTGGATGATGAAGGGGCAAATCTTCGCCTACGCCGCAGTGGATGTGGGGCTGCGCTACAAGCTGGGTGCTATGAAGGGCAAGGTGAGCATCCTTCGGGCAAGCATCGGGGCTTCGCTGCGGGGACAATTCCCCAACCCCTCCGTTTTCAGCGGCCAGTTGGCGGGCAACTACTCCGTGCTGGGCGGCCTGATTGACGGCAGTTTCAACCTCAAATTCCAAATCGCCAGCGACAAGGACAGGGAATGCCTCAAGGGGCTGTTGAGCAAACCGAACCCGCTCGCAGAGTTCCCGCTGGTGGCCGAAACTTACCCCAATGCCGACGAAAACGAGGACATCCCCATTTTTGCGCAGCCAAAACTCGCCTACAATATGAGCGTGGGCTACGAAATAAAAGTGGACGACGTGGACGATGCGGGCAACGACGTGGTGCGCTACTACAAGGCCAGCCTCGACCCCAGCGAGGGCTTTATTTTGAAGAAAAAATCGAATGGCGTGAAGGTGCCTTGCCAGCCCATTTTCGAAGCAAAAAGCACCACGCTGAAACCCCTTCAAATGCTGGAGCCGCAGACCGAGTACACGATGTCTTGGAAGCTGAAATGGCAGGAGAAAAAGAACGGCGCTTGGGTGGACATCAAGGACGACAAGGGCAAGGTAATGGCCGAGGACAGCTTCGTGGTCTTCACCACCGGCGAACTGCCGGAGGTCATCGTGAATGAGTTCCTCGACTACCACGCACCGGGCCGTGACCAGCGCTACTGGCACCCTGGCTACGCCGATACCCGCATCAAATTCGACAAGGCCGCCCCGCCGGGCACGGACTGGCAGCAGCAGTATTTCCCCAAAAACAAGTACGTGCAGGGCTTCGGCAACGTCAATTACGATTATATCGTACGGTTGACCCGCTTCGAAAACGGCGAGCAGGAGGGCGTTTTCGACGTGCCGCTTTCCGAGTATCCCAGCCTGAAAAACTTCCAGGTGCCCGTGACCACTTATGTGCAGGTGGGAACGATGTTCGTCATCCCACGGGTGGAAGTGCAGAACGCCCAGGGCCTCAACGTCGGCTTTGCTGGCTTGAACGAGCTTATCACCAATGACGCCGAGTGGAAGGGCAAGCTCTACCAAATACAGTTGATGCGACTGCCGCTTTTGCCAAAAACGGAGGTTGAAGAAACCGAAACGACAACAGCCTCTGAAGGTGCCGCTTCAGCCAATGCGAGCGCCGGACTTTCCATGACCGACGCCGACCTCGAAACCACTTCCCAAACCGCCGAGGCCAGTTCCGTCAGCATCCCAAAGACCTCGCTGGTGAGCAACGAAAGCCGTTTGCCGGAGGCAGATGGGTTGAAAATCATTTACGAATATTGGTTTGCGACGAGCCAGTACAACAGCCTGACGGATAAACTGAAGGACTCGAAACTGACTGCCCTACAAAGCAGCGCCACTCGTGCCGACTTCGACCACCCAGACGACGAAACGGAGCAAAATTTCTCGTACAAAACCCAAACGGCGGATTTTAACGGCCTGACCGATGATTATTACGCCTTTGTTCCAAAATTGGAGGGCTTCGACCAGTTCGACCTCGACCGCATCCGACTGAATGCCCGCTTGGAATACCCCGATGCTTACCCCTTGAAGAATACTATCTGGGACCCGCAGGGCGGTGGCAAGTACCAGCAGTTCGCCGATTATTTGCTCCTCAACGACGGCCTCCAGTTCTGGTGGGAAGTTACCGATGAATGGGAAAACGGTGGCCGGACGCCCGTTTACCGCACCAAATTGGAAGAAAGCTACAAGGCCCGCCTGAAATCCAGCGACCCCGGCGTGACGCCCGCCAACGTGGTCAATTATTGGAAAAAACGCATGACCGACCCCAGCAAAAACTACGATTGGCTGGGCAGGTTCCTATTGCCAGACTCCGATAAAGACTTGGGTTTGACTAGCGAAGAAATTGAAAATCAGGCACTTACGGCTTACCAGACTTATACTGGACAAAAAGTGCGCAGCGGCTTCAAGGGCAATTTGTTCCAAACAGCCACACCCTTCGCCCTCGTGGTACAGGACGTGCGCTACCGCATCCTCGGCCTGCAATACCTGACCATGCGCACCTCTGTGGACGGGTATTTCAAAAATCTTGGCGAGTCCATCAATCATGGAACTATCGGCAAATACGAAGACAGGTTTAGGGACAAATGGGCCGATTTCTTCTGGCAAGGCGAATACCCCGACGGCTTCACGCACGTCGAGCGCCACATGGCCACGGGGTCGAACAATTTTGCCACACTGAACCTGGTTGGCTTCAAAAATTGGTACCTCAACCTGCTCAGGGCGCATTCCGACAGCAAATCAGGCGGAAACGACATTGCCGACCTGACCACCGTCAGCGTGAAAAACTACCTAAACGCTGGTTTTTACAAAGGCAAAGTGGAAATCACCATGCCCGAACTGGGCAAATGGCAGGACATGGGCCAGTCCGTACAAAGCTCCTACGACGCCTACCAGAAGCAAAAATTCACGGTTTATCCCAACCGTCCCGGCGTAAGCCAGCAGTCCGTTGCACCTACCGCCATCGCCGCTACCAATACGGGCGCCGATGCCTTCATATTCTCGTTGCAGCCCGACAGTGCGCATATCTACCTGGAAACTTACCCCCGTGACGCCGATATTTCGTCCATCGAAATTCAGGTGAACGGCAAAAAAGTAGCGTTTTGGGATGCCAAAGCGAGGGAGGCGGATTTGTACAATTACCAAACGGGCAAGCGGGCCATCAAATACGATGTGTCCCTGACGGGCGAGGAGGCCAAGCAACCCAGTGTGGTGGCCTACAATGGCAAAGCCAACCTCGATGGCCGCATCAACCTCGCCAATTTGTTCCAAATCAAGGCGGAAGGCGGCAACCCGATTGCGACTTGGACGCGAGACGCACTTTACAAGCAAATCACGAACGGCCAGCTTGCCGTCAAGGTTTTGCTGCGGGCAAATGGCCAGACCTACAGCTTCGAGGATACCCGCTCAACGCCCGACGGCATCAATAGATATGATAAACGCCCCGGCCAGTTGTATAACCTCAACCAAACGCATAATTCCCAACGGGAACGTGCCCTCCACTTCTCCCGTGGCGCTGGTGCAAACGCCAATATGCTCACGATGGAAATGCTCGGTGCAAATGGCGGTTGGGATTTCGGCGCTTGCCTCATCGTGGACAAAGAAACCAACCAAGCTGTTGCACACCTCGCTGCCGACCGCACATTGACCAAGTACAGCTATTCGGCAACGGGCTACCTGACCCAAACCAGCAGCTATACCGACGGCGAACCGATGGTCGAACTCGACCCGACCCGAAACTACGCCCTCTACGTGGCCAAGGCTGGCCAGACGCAGTACGGTGCATCACTTTTGCTCGATAAGGAAGCATTCTGGCAAGACAAGGTAGGGCAGTTTTTTGAAGGAAATACCTTCGGCAGCACGGCCAACATGGGCACGGTGGAAGCGCCCAAGCCCGTCGGTTTCAGCAA
>JADLHE010000245.1 GCA_020848965.1 Saprospiraceae bacterium | reverse complement strand
TTCCGATTGGATGGCAGCAGGCACTTCAAAGGAAATGGTGACGCATTCGGGTGTTTCCCGGCGTACTTCCCGGACTTTTAACTTGTGAAACTTTGGCATTATCTGTTAGTGGCTTTGGCTTTCCCGGCACAATGGTTAGTGCGGCGAAGGTAAGGAATTGGAAAGAATTGCAGCCGCATCAAAAATTAGGGCTTGGATTTCGTGAAACTTCCTACTTTTCGGACTTCTAGTTTTATTGACACTAACCAATTCTAAAAATGACAGAATCAATAGCAATACTTTGCGCTGGAGGGCCGGCTCCTGGCATCAACACCGTTATCAGTACCATCGCAAAAGTCTTTTTGAAAGATGGGTACAATGTAATAGGTATCCACGATGGCTTCAAAAATCTGTTCAATGGCAGCGCCGAAACGGTCAACATTGACTTCCACTATGCCGACCGTATTTTCCCACGGGGCGGTTCCACTTTGAGGATGAGCCGATACAAGCCGAAGGACCATGAGTTCTCCGCCGATTTTTTTGTGAACAACAACGTGAAACTCTTGGTCACCATCGGCGGCGACGATACGGCTTCATCGAGCAACCGCTTGACGAAATGGCTGGAAAGCCAACACATCAACATCCAGAACATCCACGTACCGAAGACGATTGACAACGACCTTCCGTTACCCGACCTGATGCCCACTTTTGGCTTCAACTCGGCAAAAGACGAAGGCGTGCGCATCGGCAACACCATTTACGAAGACAGCCGAACCAGTAGCACTTGGTTTGTGATTGCCTCTATGGGGCGCTCGGCTGGCCACCTGGCCTTCGAAATCGGTGCAAGCTGCCACTTCCCCATCATCATCATCCCGGAGATGTTCAACAAGGTGAAGGTCACGCTGGAACTGATAGTTGACCTCATCATCTCTTCTATGATTAAGCGTAAAATCAACAATGTGGAGCATGGCGTTGCCATCGTGAGCGAGGGGGTTTTCCATATCATGGACGATGAAGACATCCGCAACTGCGGTATCACCTTCACTTTTGACGCACATGGCCACCCCGAATTGGGCAACGTGAGCAAGGCACATATTATTAATGTGTTGCTCCAAAGAAGATTGAAGGAACTTGGCATTGACATCAAGAGCCGCCCGGTGGAATTGGGCTACGAACTCAGGTGCTGTCGCCCTGTGGCTTACGACTTGACGCTTTGCACCATCTTGGGCATGGGCGTGAAAAAACTGTTTGAGCAGGGCTACAAAGGCTGCATCGTTTCCACCACCCGCATGGCGGAAATCAAGCCATTGTTCATGAAGGACATCGAGGACGAATCGGGCAAAATTCCGCCACGCCTCGTGGACATTGACACCGAGTTTTCACAATTGGTGTTGAGCGATTTGCACGTGCTCAATAAAAATGATTACGAAAAAGCAAGCCGCTATTTGTTGAATCCCCACGCCTTCGATTTTTACAAATTGATGGATTGGGAATTCAAGCCTTCTGCCGTGCTTCGGCCAATTGGAGAGGAGGCAGAATAGGTGGATTACCATGGGATTTAACAGATGAACTTTCGCACCAAACTGCCGTATCACTTTGGTTGTAATTGAAAGTTCATTCGCTTTTGGGGCATTTTCAAATCAGGCTAAACCTTTGGGTTTCAACCTTTTGAAGATGCCCCAATTTTATTTTCCCATGTACAAACCCAATCGAAAATCGGGCAACGGCACGAGCAGCCGCCAATGGCTCTACCTCTACCTCAATGTGCCGTTCATCTTCTTGGTCAAAGTCGGAATATCGGGCGATTACAAACGCCGGGCAAAGCGGGTAGCCAAGCACATAATTGGCTGGCCTGTACCGATTTTTGCGGTGCGCATCCCTTTTGCTTGGCAATGCGAGCAAGCATTTCATCGGTTTTTCAGGTTGATGAGCATCCGGTACGGAGGCAGCCGGGAGTGGTACCTGTTTCCAGTTGCTCCTTTTGCAATTTTGGTGATGCTGTTCGCTTTCGCAATTGATTGGTTGGTGCTCAGTTCGATGGTAGCCTTGGCGTGGTGGTGGCTAAAAAATGGATGAGATTTATGCGCCAGTAGCATTGAATTTATACAAGATTGCCTACCTTCCCAGCCGATTAACAATGAAGTTGAACACCGATGAAGCGTAGCAACCTAATATTAGGCATTGCAGGGGTCATTCTAGCATCCATTTTAATCTTTCCTGCTTTTTTGAAAGAGCAAAACACCACTTCACTCCCCGATGTGGTGGATTACAATTTCCATATCAAACCCATCATCTCTGACCGGTGCTTCAAGTGCCACGGCCCTGATAAGGCCAAACAAGAATCGGAACTTGGGCTAAACGACGAGGCGGGCCTCTACAAAGCACTGAAAGACGACCCGACCAAACACGTTATCGTGCCCGGCAAGCCAGCCGAGAGCGAGTTTTACCGCCGGATAATGACTACCGACACGGCTGATGTAATGCCACCGCCTGAAAGCAACCTCAGCTTGACGGAATATGAAAAAGCGCTGATTAAAAAATGGATAGAGCAAGGCGCCAAATACAAGCAACATTGGGCATTCACGCCTCCCGTGAAGCCAAGTTTGCCGAAGGTGGACAACGAAGAATGGACAAAGAATGAGATTGATTTTTTCATTCTGCAACGCCTTGAAAATGAAGGGCTTGAACCAAACGAAGAAGCCGAAAAAGAGCGGCTGCTGCGCCGGGCAAGCTATGATATAACGGGCCTGCCCCCCTCCCCCGCCCTGCTCGACCAGTTCGTAGCCGATAAATCCAAAGACGCTTTTGAAAAAATGGTGGACTCACTTTTGGCACAGCCAAGTTATGGAGAGCACCAAGCCGCCAGTTGGATGGATGTGGCCCGATATGCCGATTCGCATGGCTACCAAGATGACAGCTACCGCTCACAATGGCCGTGGCGGGATTGGGTGATTCATGCCTTCAACAAGAACCTGTCTTATGACCAATTCGTCACTTGGCAATTGGCTGGGGACCTATTGCCGGAGGCTACCAAAGAGCAGATTTTGGCCACGGGTTTTTGCAGAAACCATAAAATCACCCAAGAAGGTGGCGTCATCGAGCAGGAATACCGGACGGAATACATTGCCGACAAAACCAACCTGTTCGGCACGGCTTTCCTCGGCCTCACTTTTGAATGTGCCAAATGCCATGACCATAAATACGACCCGATTGGGCAAGCAGAGTATTTCGGAGTTTATGCATTTTTCAACCAAAACTCCGAAAGAGGTTTTTATGGCGATGTGAGCAATGTAAGCGTTGCGGAGCAACCCACTATTTCGCCAACCAAAGAAGAACTGAACGGCATCCTAAACTTCATCAATGCAACGGAAGCCGATACAGTGGTGAGCATGGTCATGCAGGAATCGGATACGCTGCACAAGACCTTCACCTTGAAACGGGGGCAGTATGACCACCCGGATAAGGAAGTCACTTTCAGCACACCCAAAGCGGTGTTACCTTTCCCCGAGACGCTTCCAAAGAACAGGCTCGGCTTGTCGAAATGGCTTTTTGATGAAAAAAATCCATTGACAGCCAGGGTGACGGTCAACCGGGTTTGGCAGCAGTTTTTCGGGACAGGCATCGTAAAATCGGTGGAGAACTTCGGTAGCCAAGGTGAAATGCCCTCGCACCCCGAACTGCTCGATTGGCTGGCCGTTGACTTCCGGGAGCATAGCTGGGACGTGAAATACCTCATCAAAAAAATAGTGACCTCGGCTGCCTATCGGCAATCGGTGGAAGCAAGTGAAAGGAAACTGGAAATAGACCCGGAGAACCGCTTGGTGAGCCGTGGCCCCCGCTTCCGAATGACGCCCGAAATGCTTCGGGACACTTGGTTGGCCACAAGTGGCTTGCTGAACCCTGCCATTGGCGGGCCGCCCGTAAAGCCCTACCAGCCTGCTGGGCTTTGGGAAGAAACCAATGCGGGCGAAGGGCGGGGAACCCTGACCAAATACGTGCAGGACAAAGAAGGCAAGCTCTACCGCCGCACGATGTACACTATTTTTAAAAGAACACTGCCGCACCCGTTCCTGACCACTTTCGATGCCAGCTACCGGGATGTTTGTGCCGTGAAACGGCAACGGACCAACACCCCTTTGCAGGCATTGAACCTGATGAACGACCCCATGATGCTCGAAGCCAGTCGAACGATTGCGCAGCAACTATTGAAACAATCTGAAGCTTCGCTGAGCAAGCGCCTACAAATCGCCTTCCGGAAAGTGGCCGCCCGACAACCGAACAAGGAGGAACTGAAGGTTTTGGAGCAGTATTTTGCAGAGCGCAAGCTGCAACTGAAAGCAAACCCGGCAGCCGCTGAACAATTGCTAAAAGTAGGCGACAGCCCGGTAGATAGCACTTTGAATGCAGTGGAATCCGCTGCGTTGATGGAAGCCGTGGCGCTGGTTTACAATATGGATGACGTGATTTGCAAATAAAAAAACAGGTTTTTGACAATGGAAAACCCAATTTTAGAATCAAAACTCAATATCAATCGCCGCACCTTCCTTTCCCGAATGAGCACGGGCGTTGGCTCGGTGGCACTAGGGTCGTTACTGATGCCAAGTTTGTTTTCCTGCAATAGCGGCGATCTGGAGGACGAAATATTGGCGGGCATTCCGCATTTTGCGCCAAAGGCTAAACGGGTGATTTACCTCTTCCAAAGTGGGGCGCCTTCGCAATTGGAATCGTTTGATTACAAGCCCTTGCTCCGCAAAATGCACGGCCAAGACCAGCCCGCCAGCGTGCGTATGGGCCAACCCCTGACGACCA
>JADLHE010000244.1 GCA_020848965.1 Saprospiraceae bacterium | reverse complement strand
CTCCCAAACCTCGAATTTATAGGCCCACCAATCGGCAAAACTGCTGCCGCCCGCCCCATGTTCCCGCATTTTGTCGGCCACTTTGTAGCCTTCCAAAATATGGGTGAAAGTGTTCACCCGGAAGCCCATCCGTTTGCCAAGCTCCATTAGCATATTGATTTCGCTTTGGCGATAGCTATGGCAAGTGATGAAGCGTTTGTTTTCCAAGATTTCTTGCAAAGTTTCCAATTCCAAATCACGGCGGTAAGGCTTGCCAGACTTCTTCATTTCCGCATATTTTTTTGCTTCCGTGAAATAGTCCTCGTACACCTGCTCAACGCCCATGCGGGTCTGCGGGAAACGGGTGCCTCCGTCATTGCCCCAATTGCTTTGCTTCACGTTTTCGCCAAGGGCGAATTTGATGAAGGGCTTTGCATCCTCGTTTTTCAGCTCCTCCGGCGAAAAACCCCACCTCAGTTTAATGATGGCGCTTTGGCCGCCAATGGGGTTGGCCGAGCCATGCAAAAGTTGTGAACATGTGACGCCGCCCGCCAATTGTCGGTAGATGTCAATGTCCTCCGCATCCACTGCGTCGCCAATGCGCACCTCAGCGCTGCTGGCCTGTGTGCCTTCGTTCACGCCCCGACTGATGGCAATGTGCGAGTGTTCGTCAATGATGCCCGGTGTAATGTGCTTGCCCGTGGCATCCACCATCGTTGCGGTAGCATCGCTCAGGTTCTTCCCGATTTTCGTGATTTTGCCATTGGCAATGAGCACGTCCATGTTTTGGAGCGTACCGTCCTTTTCACAGGTCCAAACGGTGGCGTTTTTCAATAAATAAGTGCTTGGCTTGGGCCGCTCCGTCCACCCGAAAGCAGTGAAAGGGTAGGTGACTTTCCCCAATTCACCACTCGATTTTTTCTCCTCCTTTTTAGGGGTATTTGCAGCGTCGGTTGTGATGTCGCCCGTGCGGGTGGCGCTCCAGTTTGCCCAGTTTCCGCTGCCTTCTTGGCCCGTGCCGCTCAGCTTGACTTCATCAGCTGAAGTCTCGTCAATGGTGCCGTTGAGGCGGGTCATTTGCTCGGTGCCTTTTGGCTTATAGCTCAAGGTGATTTGCCGACCATTTATCTTTGAATTGACTTTGGTTTTCGTGGTGTCGTTCACGACAATATTGAATTCAAAGCCATCGCCAGATTCCGTTATTTCCAATTTTTGCATCATGTCCCCAATTGCCAAATTATAGCTTCCAGCGAGGTCGGGCGATGCTAAGTCTTTGAATACGAAGGCTTTACCGTTAATCCAATTGTGTTGGATTTTGGTTTTTTCTTCGAAAATATTGCCGGAGGCAATGATGAAATTGGCGATTTTGCCCTTTTCCAAACTGCCCAGTTCATTCAAGGAATTGGCCAATCCGGCCGGCGTATAGGTCAGGGCTTTCAAGGCGTCGGCCTCGCTCAGCCCGTTTTCAATGGCCTTGCGTAGGTTGGCCATGAACTCCTCTTTTTTCTGCAAGCCATTGGTTGTCAGTGCAATAGGAATGCCCGCTGCCGCCAATCGGGCCGGGTTGGTGGGGGCCAATTCCCAGTGCTTCATTTGCGTCAAGGTAACTTCCAATGCATCAATCGGGTCTTCCACGTCGTAGGCTGCCGGGAAATTGACCGGAATAATGAGCGAGGAACCCGTGGCTTTTACTTCGTCCAAGCGCTGGTACTCGTCGCCGTTGCCTTTTATGATGTACGAAATTCCGAACTCCTTGCCCAAACGGTGCGCCCGCAAAATGTCCTGTTTGTCGCCAGCTTCAAAAAACTGCGGCAGGCCGAGCTGCTCGTTCCAAGCTTCCAAAGAGAGGTTTACTTCCTCTTTGCGGCCCCCGTTCTTGTACCATTGGGCGTCGAGGTAGGTCTGTCGGAGCAGGGCAATGCAGCCCATCAGCGAGCTTGGGTAGGCTTGCGTGGAACTTCCTTTGCGGAATGAAAGGTGGTGCGCAACCCGTTCCTTCACCATCACTTCGTGTTCGTTGCCGTCGCCAAGTGTCACCATGACCGAGCTTCCCCGGCTTATGCCGTCCATATTGTGCGAAAGCACAGCGCCAAAGCCTAGTTTGCGAAGCTCACTGGCCGATTTCTCATCGGTTTTGAAATTCTCCGAAGCGTTGTACTCCGGCTTCAGCGCTTGGTTCCAACTGTAGGCGCCGGCTTTGTCCGAGAGCATCTGTTGGCCACGGCCACCGCCACCCGGCTTGGCTGGTTGTTTTTCGGGCATGCCGTACTCGGTGTAGAGGTCAATAAAACCTGGGTAAATGGTTTTGCCACTGGCATCCACAATCACCGCATCCTGTGGCACGGGCACGCCTATCCCGATGGCTTCCACCTTGCCTTTTCTGATGACGAGCGTGGCATTTTCCAGTTTTTCGTTCCAAGATTTGAAGATGGTCGCATTCGTGAATGCGTACAAACCCTCCCGCTGGTCGGCGACCCCATTGCGTGGGAACGTGGTTTGAGAAAAAGAAGAATAGGTGGCCCCCGCCATCAATGCGAGGAAAATGAAGTATCGGAAATGGTGCATGCCAGAACTGGATTAGTGTTTGGGCAAAGATAGAAATAATGAGTACAGTTGCTTTTGGCTTTACCCGAAGAATGGGAATGGTGCTGCCGCCGCCAAAATTTTAAGCGGCAAACACATCGGAGAAGTGTATTTTTAGGCGCTGGTCAGTGATTTACAACGCCTATTTACCTAAAGTCCTAAATGCAATCTATGAGAAAAAAGTTATTGAATTTTTACCTGATTTGCTTCGCAATCAATTCATTTTCAATTGCTTGCGCAAATGCGCAAACAGGCTGTACCGACCCGCAAGCCCTGAACTTCGACCCCGCTGCGCAAGAAAACGACGGCTCATGCGCCTATCCTCCCACCACTTATTTCCCTACGCAGGTAGCCAATTTGCCAGCGGCCATCACAGAGGCATCCGGGGCTGAGTTTTTCGATGGAAAACTTTGGGTGCATCAAGATGGGGGAGTGTCACCCGCCATTCATTCGATAGACACCTTGACGGGGGCCGTGCTTGAAACAATTTCCTTGGATACCCTCGAAAACAAGGATTGGGAAGACCTAGCTGCGGATGACGATTATCTGTACATCGGCGATTTCGGCAACAATTACGGAAACCGCATGGACTTTCGGATTTATAGGGTGAAAAAAACGGATTTGTCAGCAGTGAGTATCCCCGCCGATACCATCAATTTCACTTTTAGCGACCAGACCAGCTTCCCCAGCCTTTATCACAAGCATAATTTTGATTGTGAGGCTTTTATCGCTCTTGGCGATTCGCTCCACATTTTTTCAAAGCGCTGGCTCGATTTCACAACACACCATTATGTTTTGCCAAAGACGCCGGGCACCCATGTTGCGCAGCTACGAGACAGCTTGGACGTCGGCTTCCTCACTTCCTCAGCGGATGTTTCTTCGGACGGGACGATATTGCTATTGGGTTACGATACCACTTCTGCCACTTCCTTATGGCTGTTGTGGGACTATCCCGGCACCCAGTTTTTTGCGGGCAACAAGCGCAAAATCACGCTTGGCAACGCCCTCAATATGAGCCAATCGGAAGGAATTGCCTTCAGATCGCCCACCACGGGCTTTATTTGCACGGAAAGGCTCTCGGTGCTGCCGCAACGGCTCCTCCGCTTCGACGTCGCCACTTGGCTGAACAACCCTTCCGCCACAGTTGCCTCGCAAAATAAACTTGCATTCAAGGTGTCGCCCAATCCTTTTTCTTCAGAAATAACCATTGATTATCAAGCTTTTATCGAAAAACGGGCGAGGCTTTCGGTGATAAACGAGCAGGGCCAGTTGCTATTGGAAACGCCCATCCTTCATGCCAAAATGCAGCTTACGACCCAGGACTGGCCAAATGGCATATACTTTTTGGTCATTCAAAGCGGTGGCCAAATCTCCATGCAAAAGCTTGTGAAACAGTAGAATTTTGATGAAAAATGCAGAGAATCCCGGTTAAAATCGGTTCTTTGTGCAGCGAAAAACCATTTCAAACCAATCGCAAATGTTACAGCCCATCGTTTTCGCCATCGTCACTGCCGCAGCTTTGTATGTTGCTGGCCGCAACTTCCTGAAAATCAGAAGGAACATCCTTTTGGGAAAGGATGAACAGCCCCCGGCCCCTAAAGGGGAGTCGGAGCAGCGCTGGCGCAATGTGCTTTTGGTGGCCTTCGGCCAAAAAAAGATGTTCGCTCGGCCCATACCGGCCATTTTCCACTTCTTTATTTATGCCGCTTTTTTGCTGACGCAAATTGAGTTGATTGAAATCTTCGTGGATGGCTTCACGGGCAGCCATCGCATTTTCAGCGGGGCCTTGGGCGGGTTTTACACCTTCATTATTGGCCTAATAGAACTATTGAGTGTACTGGCCTTCGTGGCCACGGTCATCTTCTTGGCTCGACGCAATGTGCTGAGAATCAATCGCTTCCATAAACAAGAAATGAAGGGATGGCCAACCAAGGACGCCAATCTTATCCTTTTCGGTGAAATCTTATTGCTCACGGGCATTTTCAGCATGAACGGCGCCGACACGGTGCTGCAAAGCATGGGCGCCGAGCATTACCCACAGGCTGGGCCGTTCTTGGTGAGCAGCAGTTTAGGACCAGCCTTGTTCGGCGGGTTGGGAGAAGGGGCGCTCATGGTCATCGAACGTTTCGGCTGGTGGTTGCACATACTGGTGGTCTATGGCTTCCTGATTTACCTCAGCGTGAGCAAGCATTTGCACATCATTTTGGCCTTCCCGAACACCTATTTTGCCCGCCTGAACCCCCGTGGCGAAATGGCCAATATGCCCGCCATCCAAAAAGAAGTGGCTTCGATGATGAACCCCGAAGCTGCCCCGTCCGAGCCACAGCCGGAAACCGAGCTTTCTTTTGGTGCCAATGACGTGACCAAGCTCCACTGGCAAGACCTGCTGGCTGCCTACACCTGCACGGAATGTGGCCGCTGCACGAGCGTCTGCCCTGCCAACCTGACGGGCAAGAAACTCAGCCCTCGTAAAATCATGATGGACGTGCGTGACCGCTGCGAGGAGGTTGGTCGTACCATGGATGAACAGAAATCCGCCTCGCCCATTGACGACGGAAAAACCTTATTCGATTATATCAGCCGGGAGGAAATCCATGCTTGCACCACTTGCAATGCCTGCGTGGAAGCCTGCCCCGTTTTGATAAACCCCTTGGACATCATTCTGCAACTGCGCCGCCACGAGATACTGATGGAAAGCGCTGGGCCAAGCGATTGGCTCCCGCTGTTCAACAGCCTCGAAAACAGCCAAGCCGCCTGGGCGGTAAGCACGGAGCGGGATGGATGGAAGCTTTTGGTTTGATGAGTTTGATTGGTTTGATGTGGTTGAGTAGCTCGTGACAAATCAAACTTATCGAACTAATCAAACACCCCAAACAATATTAGAACTGGAGCAACTCACTGATTTTCATTTGTTTACAAGCACTCCCCAGCAAAAATTATGACCATGAAAAAATTGCTCCTTTTCATTTTGACAAATGCTGTGTTGTTTGACCTATTTGCGCAGCAAGATTTTTATGTGATAGATTCGCTCTACTGCCATGCCTACAACGGTAGCACGGCCACGCCGACAGAACGCCAGTACAATCTCAGTTTTTCGCCGCAAGGCGAAGCACTGGAAAGCCGCAGGGAACAGTACCTGCCTTCGCTTGACCAGTGGCGCAACCTGTCGCATTTGAATTATGAATACAACAACCAAGGTGTGCTAATCGGGCAGACCGAACAGCATTGGGATACGCTCACGAATGCTTGGGTGAACTATACCCATACCCAGAACACGCCCAATGCCAATGGCGACTATACCGAAGTGCTGAACCAGACTTGGGATGGTCAAACTTGGCAAAACGTGGAAAGGGTAAAATCGGTTTTTGGCGCAAATGGTGTCATTGAATCGCTGACGCAACAGGTTTGGGAAAATGGTGCTTGGCGCAATAACCTCCGCATTCTTTATGCCTCCAACGCATTTGGCAAGTTCGTGCTGACGAAGTTCCAGTTGTGGAGTACGACGACGAACTTGTTCTACGATGTGAACCGCCAAACTTATTTTTACGACTCGGCGCAACCTGAACTGGAAGTAAAGCAAATCACGGAGGTTTACAATCAGGATGAGATGCGGTGGGACAGCAGTAGCCAGTTGCTCAAAGCCTATGACAGCCAAGGAAGTATGACAGAACAAGCCACTCAGCTTTGGAGCCCCGTGGATTCCACGTGGACGAATTCCAACCGCATTTTCCAGAACTTCAATGCTGCGGGCGATGTCACCTTGCGCACAGAGTTCGTCTGGAACGGCAGCCAGTGGGTGAATTTCTTTCAGGTGAACAACGTCTATGACACGGCTGCCAACCAAACGAGGTTTGAAGTATCGCAATGGGACGTAACGCAGTGGAGAATGCTGACCAGCTGCGATTTTTACCCTCGCTTCCACCACTTGGTTTTGGCGGCAAACGAGCCGCTGGTGCAGCCTTGCAATTGGCCCAATCCTTATCGTTTGGGCACGCCTGTGCAATGCGCTTTTATTGGGGAAGGCAATGCAAAGCGATTGGAAGTATATGACCTATCGGGTCAATTATTGCATTCGCAAAATATTGAAAAACAGGAAGTTGTGGAGATAAACGCTCCGCTGCCAACCGGTTTTTACATCCTAAAAACCACTGGCAACAACGGCCTCTTTGCTCCGCAAAAAATCATGATAACAAACTGATACAGCCATACACATGCACGTATCAGTATCCAGCATCAAGAATCAACAAGCATCTAGCATCCAGTATCTAATATGTCCAGCATCAAAACAATGGCCGAACTGGCCGCAGAAGGGCGCACCCCAGAGGTGCTTTTTTGGGTAGGTTGCGCAGGCAGCTTCGACGACCGTGCGCAGCGGGTGACGGTGGCTTTCGCCAAACTGCTGCAACAAGCGGGCGTCGAATTTGGCATACTCGGTCAAGAAGAGGCTTGCACGGGCGACCCGGCGAGGCGGGCTGGCAATGAGTTCTTGTTCCAAATGCTGGCGCAACAGAACGTGGCCGTGCTGAACATGTACAAGGTGAAGCGCATCGTGACCGCTTGCCCGCACTGTTTCAATACACTGAAAAACGAGTACCCGGCGCTTGGCGGCAATTACGAAGTGATGCACCACACCCAGTTTTTGCAGCAGCTTTTGGCCGAAGGCCGATTGAAAATAGAAGGTGGCCAGTTCAAAGGAAAGAAAATCACCTACCACGACTCCTGCTACCTGGGCCGTGCAAATGGCGTCTATGAAGCGCCCCGTGCCGTGCTGCAAGCCCTTGATGCCGACCTCGTGGAGATGAAGCGCTGCCGCACCAACG
>JADLHE010000243.1 GCA_020848965.1 Saprospiraceae bacterium | reverse complement strand
GCTGGAGTTTTCAGGCTCGACTGGGGTATGGAATCCCGTTCCAACCATTTTCTATATTGGCAATTATCAAACTCATTCAAATGCCGCTGGCGGTGTTGCCTATGGGTATGAGGGCATTGACCAGAGTACAGGAGTAGTATATGGCTGCGATTCAATGGTTTGGGCAACTGGCGATGCCTTAAACCTTAGTTCGCAAATTGTTTACGGTATAGCAGGAATTAGCTCAAGTGGAAATGCCCCATCACCTGATGGCATTGATTTCAGCCCCTTGAACAGCTATTATGTGGATGTGGATAATGAGATTACCTTGTATGACAAAACCCAAATCGGCGACGTTGACATCTTCCAATGTGCCTGCCCCGGTGAATCCACTGTGCCGAGCTGCGACAGCACTCTCATGGCCACTGCCAACTATACAGGGTCACAAGACTCGTGCTGCTGGACGGTGGACATGAAAATTGAGGAAAACAACATCTGCATGGTTGAATTCGAGGTGCTGGGAGGTGTCATCTTCAACGACTTCGTGGCCAATGGCGGTTGGAATATCGCTCCTGATGCCCTGAATCCAAACCAAATTATTGAGGTGACGCCTGCACTCCCCGGCGACTTCCCCATTGGCACCATCTCCAGCGCCATTGATTTCTGCCTTACGGAAATCAATTCCGCAGCAGATGTACCACAAATAGTCATAATCCGCTATTTCCGCACCACCCCCAACGGCCTCGAACTTCTCGAATGTAATGACACCCTCTATTTCGATTGCCCAGTGCCCAACTCCAACAACGGCTGTTGGAGCGCAGAAGTGGATTCCGTCTATTGCAACCCCGATGACCAGTCCTACACCATCAAGCTGAACATCACCAACGAGAGTGCCACGGAGACTTTCCACACCCTTGGCATCCTAGATGTGTTGCCCGATGTATGCTTCGATTTGACTTCTCTGCCGCTTGTCTCGTTGCCATCGCCCATTGGACCGGGCGAATCGGGACAGGTATGCCTCACCGTTCAATCGAACAAACAGATTCTCAGTACGACCAACGTGTATTTCAAGTTCTTCCTTTTCAGCGACAACGCATGTTGCCATGCTGCGGACTCGCTTTGCGTACCGCTGCCACCTTGCTGCATTATTTGCGATGAAAATACCGTGTTGATAGACACGGTGGCCAGCCAATCGGACAGTTGCTGTTACGCACTTGATGTTAAAAACGGATGCGCAAAGAACTATTTCAAGCGAATTGAAACGGAGATTCTCACGCCAGGCGTGACGTTCAGCCAAGCACATGTCATTTCGGCCTTACCCATTCTTTGGGGTACGCCATTCGGCAACGATACCGAGATCCATTGGGCACCACAGGGCGGGTTCATACCTGCTGGTACTTTTGACAACCTCATCAACTTCTGCCTGAGCAATATCAATGATGCCTCGCAGAACCCGCAATGCGTTGAGGTGCGTTGGATAGCTTGCGATGTGAACGGACAAGATTCCGTGGCCTGCCGTGATACTTTGAAGTTCTATTGCGAGCCAGTCGTGCGGGATTCCTGCATTGCACTCACTGAACGGGACATTGATTGTTTGCCAAACGGCAATTACCAGTTCAATTACACCATCCAGAATATTTCGACCAATTTTGCCTCGCATTTCTCCATCTACGACGTGCTGCCACCGAGCGTGAACACTATCCCGCCCGTGGTCTTGGCCAATGTGGGCCTGAACCCCGGCGACACTTGGAGCGGCAGCCTCGTTATCACTGGCGCTAGCCCTGGCGATGTTGTCAAGCTGAAAACAAGGCTGTTCGACTTTACCCCGCCACCGCCCGGCGTGCCCTTCGATACAGCATGGTGTTGTTTCGATACGATTTGCATCACCATACCAAATTGCTTGGATTCCTGCGTCTGCTCCACCGCACCACTCACCTTAATACAAAATGGGATAAGCTACACGCTGCCCTGCACACAAGGCGCACCTACCCCGGCCATTGGCTGCCCCACGGGCGATGTTAACATCTCCGGCTTCTTTGGTTGCAAAGACCCCGTGACGGGCGAACCTTGTGAGGACAGCAATGTGTCCTGGACGCTGTATGGCCCTGGTGGCATCCCAATTACAAGTGGTGCTACCACCAACTTTTTGGCACTTACTTTCCCAGAAGCTTTGGTGGATGACCCCGGCAGTTATCTGCTTTCTGTGACAACGATTTGTCAAGGGGCATCTGACACTTGTGTTTGTAATGCGAGATGGATTCAACCTGATTGCCCATCAGTTGATACCTGCTGTCAAAACTACCAGCAGTTTGTCCAAAATATTCAAAGCGCCGTGAGTGTCTCAGTTGATAACAGCCAGTGCAAGGCGACCATCAATATCGGCACCTTGGAAAGCTGCGATTTGGTGCAAAGCATAAACTGGGGAGATGGCAACATTCAGACCGGGCCATTTACCAGTGGCTCCATGCCGATGCATACTTATCCGACTTCGGGTGCCTACAATATTGGCGTCCTCGCCAATGAGTACCGGCCTGACGGCACAATCTGCTACGAGTATTTCTTGAACTTCCCCATCAACCTACAGTGCCCAGACTCCTGCTATTGCCAAGGCTTTCAGAATTTGACCTTCTTCAACAATAGCGGGTTCGGCCTTCCAGTTACCTGTGATGACCAAACCATATACGAGTTGCCTTGCCCCGACACGTCAGGTGGCTACCAGCTAAAAGGCGAAATGCACTGCTCAACATCTTGCGGTAAAACAGTGGATTGGACGATAACCAGCGCTGATGGTTCTATAATTTTTTCAGGCAGCCTCGTGGTTTCCGGGTCGTCTCCCTATCTGTTTACCATACCGACGATACCCTACAGCACATTCCCTGACCCTGGTATTTATCAATTGAACCTCTATGGCAACTGCGGCGGTCAAGTGTGCCTATGCACCGTTCTGTTTGCCGTGCCTGAATGCCGTACCTGCCCAACCTGCCCGGCTGGTACGGTGCAAGGCCCAAACCTCGTGCAGAACGGCGATTTCTCGTCGGGCAATGTCGGTTTTACCTCCGATTACAGCTTTATCGTGTCGGGTGTAATGAGCGCAGATGGCTATTCCATCCGCAATAGCACAAACCTGAGCAATGGCCTATGGGCCTGCACCGACCACACGGCGCTGCTGCCACTGGGCCAGTTCTTGATTTGCGACGCATCGCCAAACACGGCTGATGCCTGCTACCGCAACACAATACCAGTCACCGTTGGCACCACCTACGTTTTTTGCGCCTATACAAACAACCTGGTTAGGCCGACCTCCGATTTCAATGACCCAACGGTACAAGTCTGGATTAACGGCGTCATGGTGGACAACGTGTTGCTGACCGAAACCCCCGACAATTGGGTAATGTTGAGTGCAACCTGGACGGCTACCACCGCTTCGGCTGTGATTGAAATCAAGTCGGCAGGCACTTCATCCAGTGGCAATGACTTTGCCATTGACGATGTCTCCTTCGCCAAATGCGGCCCTGCTTGTACCTGCGGCAATTTCATCAAAACCTATATCCGCAACAAAAAGACGGGGTTGAGCCAGTTGCTGACCTGCAATTCCCCACAGGCAGTGTCCATCCCGTGCCCGCCTTCCGGCAAGCCACACGTCGTGACGGGTTCTTTGCGTTGCAATGGAAACTGCCAAGCCACTAACGTATCCTGGTCAATGATGGCTCCCGATGGCACCAATGTCCTCAGTGGCAGTTCGCTGTCAGCTTATTTCAGCATACCGATACCGAGCACAGCCGTCACGCAGAACGGGGTCTATATGCTCAAATTGCAAGGCATCTGCAACGGCGATACCTGCGAGTGCAAAATCAACCTTGCCTTCGAGGGTTGCGGCCCCGACTGTGACTGCGCCGAATTGGAAGAGGCCGTTGTTGCTGGCATCCATATTTCATCGCTTGGCGGTTGTCAAAAGGAAATCCACTCGAATGCCACACTGACTGAATGCGACAAAGTGGAATGGACTATCTACAACTTTACGCAGCTTTCGCCGATTTTCACGGGTACTACCACTGGCGACGATCCGTTGATTTATTCGTTCCCTGGTGCAGGCAAGTACAGCATTTGCATGAAAGTGACCCGTACCCAGCCTGACGGCACCACCTGCATGTACGAAAATTGCTGGAAAGTGAAGGTAACGTGTGGCGGCCTACCGACACTCAACTGCGAGAACCCAGTGCTATCCAACCCCGGTTTTAGCGAACAATCCAATCCTGGCATACTTGGGCAACAGGGCAAATCGGCTGGCTGGAGCAACCTCGGCGGTACGCCCGAAGTGGTCATGGACGAGTCCTGCGCAGACCCCGTTTCCATGCGCCTCCTTGGCAACTGTCTCATCACTGACCTTGTGGGCCATGAGGCGGTGAACCTTGCGCAAGGCAAGTCGTTGAGCTATGAAATCTGCATCCGGCCACAGGCGACGCTGGTACCTGGCGCCATGCTCGTGGGCAGGATTTCAACCTCGCCACAAGCAGCCGCCAACTGCGAAGGCGAGTGCGAGGAGGTGTTCAGGGTGCCCGCCTGCTGCATAGCGTTTGATTCTTTCAGCGTGGTGACGGGGGCATTCCAGTCCAAGTTCGTCCTCGGCGATAATCGTTTCTTCTCGCTGCACGTAGAGAACGACCATGTTGATGACGACCCGGAATCCCGCTCTGGGGTGTTGGTTGACAATATTTGCCTACAGTTGGAGGACCTGGTTTCGGCGGTGGACAATGGGCCGGACGGAAAGCTTGGCATCTCTTTTTTCCCGAACCCAACCACTGGCAAATTCACCCTCCGGGTAAATGGTCAGGTACCGCTCGGTGCAGAGTTGCAAATCACAGACGTATGTGGCCGAATTTTGCAAACCAACCACCTAACCCAAGGTCAGTATGAGTACCAATTTACAGTGGATGCCCTATCTTCCGGCATCTATTTCCTAAAGCTGGTAGATGGTCGTATGCCGATTTGGGTAGGTAAGCTGATAAAACAACAATAAAATATAGCTAAAATCAGGTTTCTCAGGCAGCGGCAATTGCCGCTGCCTGAGTTTTATGCGCCATTTCTTACTTTTGTGCATTCATAGCGATGCAAATCAAACTCGAACAAGTTAGCAAACGATACCGTTACGAATGGATTTTCAAAGGCGTTGATTATCAGTTCGTTGCGGGCAGCCGGACGGCCATCACGGGGCCGAACGGGAGCGGCAAGTCCACGTTGATGAAGGTGCTGAGCGGACATCTCTCACCCACAAAAGGGCAAGCCGAGTTCATTGCCGAAGGCGAAAAAATTGGTGCAGATGATGTGTATCAGCAGGTAGCCTACGCTGCACCTTATATTGAGTTGATTGAGGAATTTACATTGGCCGAGGCCATTGATTTTCACCAAAAATTCAAACCGCTTTTGTCGGGTATCCGCACGGAGGAGGTGCTGGATTTGCTGGCATTCCCGAAGGCAAAGGACAAGCAGGTGCGGCATTTTTCTTCCGGCATGAAACAGCGCCTGAAGCTGGCACTGGCCGCCTGTTCTGCCTCTTCGCTCCTCCTCCTCGATGAGCCGACCACCAACCTCGACGCCCAAGGCGTGGACTGGTATTTGGCGTTGATGGAGCGTTTTATTGGGGACAAGACGGTTGTCGTGGCCTCGAACATGCCCGTGGATTATGGGTTTTGCAGCGAATTGATTGATATTTTGAAATACAAATAAAGCTGTTCG
Source organism: Saprospiraceae bacterium (assembly GCA_020848965.1). Taxonomy (GTDB): domain Bacteria; phylum Bacteroidota; class Bacteroidia; order Chitinophagales; family Saprospiraceae; genus UBA6168. The sequence continues at coordinate 1,260 of JADLHE010000243.1, read as the reverse complement.
ATACTGCCCTCATCCCTTTTCCCTCATCCCTGATTACCGCTTCGCAAACAACACCACTGCCCAAACCAGCGATACCGCAAGCAGCCCAAATTTCACTGCTGCGCAAAGCGACATCACCATTGGCCGTAGGCCGAAATTCCCTCGGATGATTTGAAGGATTTGCAGGTTTTCCACCACATCGCACAAGCCCGCTATCAGCAACAAGATGGCGATGGTGTTTGCTGTGGCAATGCGGCTTTCCCCAGCGGCGAGCCTTGCTATGAAAATGCCTAGGAACACATATCCGATGATGTAGAAAAAATCGAGCCGGGTGTTTTTTTCGAGTGCGGCGAGCTTGGTTTCGCCACTGGCGACGGTGTCTGTTTTCCAAGTACCAACGGTCGTTTCCGTGGTTTTTTTGAAATAGGAAAACTCAAAGCCGACGACTTCGCTGAAGCTGAGGCCCGTGCGCATTTTTTTACCAATAAATAGGAAGAAAAGGAGGAATAAGCCTGCCAGCAGCAGGTTTTTGTTGGTGAAACTCATGGCGTAAAGGTTTTAGACCTTCGCCAAGGTACGCAGTGTTTTTGATTCACCAATGGTCAAAAAATCCACTAGCTCATTGCTCGCCGCAATTTCCCGCAACAGCCTTTCCGGCTCGCCGATGGGCTCGTCGCTCAGGTCAAAAGTGCCGTAGTGCATGGGCACGAGCTTGGCCGCACCGAGGTTTTGGAAGGCTTGCCAGGCATCGCTGGGGCTCATGTGGTTGCTTTTCATGAACCAAACCGGGGCAAATGCACCGATGCCGAGAAAGGCATAGTCTATCTTCGGAAAAAGGTCTTTCGCTTGCGCAAAATGGTGGCCATAACCAGAGTCGCCGCCGAAATAGATGGTCGTTGTTGGCGTCTCCAGCACGAAAGCGCCCCAAAGGCGGAGATTCATGTCGGTGAGCCAACGGCGGCACCAGTGGCGGGTGGGCAGATAGGTGATTTTGAGGCCAAGTGGCTGAAAATCAGCCTGTTGGTGCCAGTCCATTTCCACGATTTTGTGGCCAGCGGCCCAAGGGCGAATGACCTTTGCCATGCCAAGACCGGTGACGACCGTTGCCCGTGGGTTGTTGCGCAGCAATAATTTAAGGCTGGCTTCGTCACAGTGGTCACGGTGGTCGTGGGTGACGAGGATTAGGTCGAGCTTCGTGAATTTGTCGGGCTGTATGGGCAGCTCGGAGAAGCGGGGCGTGAACGGCGTCAGCTTGCCAAAAACGGGGTCAACGATGATGTT
>JADLHE010000242.1 GCA_020848965.1 Saprospiraceae bacterium | reverse complement strand
TCATACACTTCGTATTTTTTTTAGTTCCTGGTGTAGAATGTAGTTTGTGTTAACGCAATTGAAAAAATCATTGTGTGCTTTATGTTCCCAATAATTCCAGTTTGGATTAGTTTTCCATTCAAAATTATTGGTTACTATTCCTTTATATTCAAATTGAATAGATGACAAATACGGGAATTTATTTTCTTCATTGCCTGGCATTTTTATCACTTCTTTGTAAAAGCAATTTCGAAAATCTACATAATCAGCACTCCATATTGTATCCAAAAGTTCAGTATCTGCGTTTGGGTCAAAATCAAATGGAAAAGTAGTTAAATGCTTGAAAATAATTTCTTTACCATATTCGTTTCGAAAATAGTTATGTGATTTGTAAATGCCGCTCAATTCAAGCTGAACCAGACCATTCATTTTCATTCGAGACCAACCTCCTCCGATTCGTCCGAATATTTCATTTAAGTTCTCACTTATCAAATTCTCATCTCCTTGTAAAATTATTTTATCAAACTTAAAAATGGCTCTTTCTTGAAATTTTTCAACCCTACTTGCTTCAGAAGGATAATAAGTAATATAGTCACTTGGACCACCTTCATAGGATGAGATAATCCAAACGTCATACTCGCTTGGTAAAAATATCTCGTTTATCATGGCTGGATAATGCTTTTCCCCGAACCTTATCTCTAAGCAGGTCTCATCATCGAAAGTAAATACTTTGATGTTTTGCTTTATATTATGCTCTTCTTGTAGCCTTACAAGGAGGCTCCTAATTGAAGATAAATCAATCTTGCCATCAATTTTATCCACCCGAATTTTGCAACTTGTTAGGTTTCCCATTTTTTTATTTTTGAAAGATAACATGGGGGAACAAATTTAGTTCCCCACATCAGCACCCAGCCTAGCATAGTTTTTTAAGTTTTCCCAAGTAAGTTATCCTTATCCCGCAAATCTACCCCCCCCAACAATCCCACCCCACCCACAATTTTTATTTCCAATATTTGCGCCCTCCCCCGAAGGATTCCCACCGCCCCCGTCGTCCAAGCTCCTCAAAACATCCATCATATCAAAATCATCATGAAAAAAACGATTGTTCTATTCGCCTTTTTGCTGGCAGGGCTGGGTGCCTTCGCCCAAACCAACCCCGCCATCACCACTTTTATACAAAACACCACCGGCCTAAAGGGGCGGCACTATGTCAACGGCAATTCAACGCCCATACAGGACAATGTGCTGGCCAATGTGCAGTCCGTGCAGTACTCCAATGACTGGGTTTATGTGGATGCGACGGGCATTCCGGCGTATATCACGGGGCCGTTTTTGGACGGGAATCCCTCGCTGGCCACCGAGCAGACGGGCTTTTTCCGATTGCCGCTGAACCCCGTGCAGAACACGGGCACGCCCACCACCACCACAGGTGGCAACATCGGCCTCTTCATCAACGGTGTGGCGCTGTTCGATTACCGGGACGGCGTGGCTTGGAACTCCAACACGGGCGCACTCTGCGGCGGCCCCGGCAATCCGCCCTGTCCCGGCGGCATGGGCACGGTACAAGCTTGGAACCGGGACGCCATCCGGGCCGAGCGGGCGGGCTTCGATTGTGCGAAGGCGCACCCGGCCATGGGCAATTACCACCACCACCAAAACCCCTCGGCCTTCAACCTCGACCAAGTGGTGATTTCCAATATCTGCGACCTGTACCCGTCCGATGGGCTGTATGTTATCCAAGAAACACAACACTCGCCGCTCGTCGGTTTTGCCTACGACGGCTTCCCGATTTACGGCGCTTACGGCTTCAAAAACACCGACGGCACGGGCGGCATCACCCGCATGCAATCGGGTTACCACCTGCGCAATATCACTGAGCGCACCACCCATGCCGACGGCACGGACGTGGCCGATGGCCCCCCGGTCAGCACAACTTATCCGCTCGGTTATTTCCGGGAAGATTACGAGTACATCGCCAGCCCCGACCCCGATGTGCTGGACGAGCACAATGGCCGCTTCTGCGTGACGCCGGAGTATCCCAACGGCATTTATTGCTATTTCGCAACCGTGGATGAAAATTGGAACTCGGCCTATCCCTACGCCGTCGGCCCGACTTTTTACGGCATCAGGACTGCCTCGAAAGTGCAGAACATCAATGAGGCCGTACAGACCTACACCCCATCCGTCTCAGCTGCGGGCACCCGGCTGGAAAAACTGGATTGTTCGGTGTTCCCCAACCCGGCGGGCGAGTTCATTGCCGTGCAGGTGGGCGATTTGCTGCGCAAAAATGCGGAACTGCGCCTGTTCGACCTCACCGGGAAATTGTTGCAAACGACGGAGATACAGGCCGGCAGCACCATCGGCTATTTCGATGTGCGGACTTTGTACGCAGGGGTTTATCTCGTCACGGTACACGTCGGCGGGCAGGAGGTCTTTTCCACAAAAGTGGTAGTGGAGTAAGCACTAGCGCAGGCAAGTGGGGCATTTTTTCGAGAGAACAAATTAAACCCAGGCCAATCTATCGCCGCACCACCCGAAACGCTATGTCCCGCCCGTGGCCTTGCATGATGGCAAGGTTGATCCACGAGAGGGCGAACTGCTCCAGCAGCACGACTTTGTCGGCTTTGCCGAAATCCCAGCAGGTGCCGAAGCCCGCATCGAAGGCGAGTTGCTGCGCAATTTCCTTGGCCTCAGCATCGTCGCCAGCCATGAACATGTCAATCTTTTCGCCGTGATAAACGGGGTTTTGCATGTTCTCGAATCCGGTGGAATTGAAGCATTTGACCACCTCCGCCTTAGTCATGGCTTTAAAGGCATGGTAGGCGGTCGGGTAGTTTTCCGGCTTGGTGCGCACGGCATTGGTCGAGTCAATGATGACCTTGCCAGACACATCGCCGAATGCAAGTGCCAGACTTTCAGCGAATTGCGGCGGCGTGGCGACCAAAATCACCTCCGCCATTTTCACGGCTTCCTCGATGGAATGGACGCTGGTATTGGCGTTTTCGAGCAGTCCGTCGCCTTTGAAATTGGCAGTGTCCCGCACGCCGAGCAGGATTTGATGACCGGCTTTCGACCAAGCGGTGGCGAGTGCACCGCCGACGTTTCCGGTTCCGATGATGGCTATTTTCATGGTTGAAAAAAATTGAGTTTTGTAAATTTGAACCACAAAACAACCCCGCAATCGCCGGGTTGTTGCTTTTTGCCCTATTTTCGGACAGAAATTCAAATGACTATGAAATTATATTGGATGCTTTTCCCTTTGATTGCTTTTGGCTGTAATCACAAACAGGACCCTACACCTACGCCTGCTACCATTCCACCTAGCCAAAAAGAAAGCCCTTTCGAGCAATTATCCGAAAAATACCTGCCCTTCGAGCAGGCTTTGAACGGCCCTGCCGGAGGTTTCGCAACCGTGGAAGGCAATACCATCACGATGAAGGCCGGAAAGCAAACCGATTTTTTCATCGAACCGGGCACCCCGCCCTACGAGTTTGCCAATGCGCCATTGCTGCTGAAAACCCTTGACAACACCAAGCCATTCACGTTTTCATGCAAGACCACCCCGACGCACAAGGTCAAATATGACGCAGGCATGGCTTTCATTTTTGTGGATGAAAAGAACTGGTTGAAATTCGCTTTTGAAGCGGACGAACGGCTGAACAGGCGGCTGGTAACGGTGAAAACCGCAGACTTCTCCGACGACAACAACCACGATGCCGTCAAGAGCGATTTTGTCTATTTGAAAATATCGTCGGACACCAAAGTGGTTGGGTTCTACTACTCATTGGACAACAAAGAATGGCAATTGGTGCGGGTGTTTAAGAATGAATATCCGCCCGTCATACGGGTCGGCATTGGTACGCAATCTCCTGCTGGGGAAGGCAATTCATCCATTTTTGAAGCAATACAGTTCAGCGAACAATCTGTGAAGGATTTCAGGATGGGGATTTAAACGACATATTGGGTTTTATTCGTCAAAAATCATGGCGCAAAAACCCGCCAATATTGTTCGTTTTGGCAAAATCGCCTTTTCCCGACTGGTTAAAATCCGCCATAAAACCCGCCGCCCAGCCGTGGTATTTCGCACCTATCCGCAGCCGCTGCGTAATATTCCAAAACTCATTTTCCGGCTTGTAAACGGGAAACAATTCCACTTGCGAAAACAGCCGCCATTGCTCGTTCAGCTTTGGTTGCCAGCGGAACATGCCGAACAAATCCAAGTTGCCCTCCTTTTTCAAATCAGCCACCAACCAGCCGAAAAACAGGAAATCGCCCTTTATTTTTACGAATTGGACGCCCGCTTTGGGCGTGAAACCCGCATTCACGAACGAGCCGACCGCCACCAAGCCCACCCCATTTTTGAAATTGTACGACACGGCGTTGGTCGAGCCGAAAGCCGTCGGGGCGTTGTCCCAATCGGTGCTGGCACGGTTGCGACTGAAAAACAGGAAGGGCGTTTTTTCGTTGTTTTGCTTCGAAAAAAACTTGAACCACATCAAATCCACGCCGACTCGCTTGTTTCCGGCGTAGGTTTCGACGGTTTGGGAAGTGGCAATGCTTCCAAAAAGAAGCATTGCCAACACGATAAAATTTACCTTTTTCATCACTTGTCCAATGATTTCACCAGCAATTCAGCCGCCGCCGCACCGCTGTTTTGCTGCTGCCCGGTGATGAGGTTTCCATCTTGGATGGCGTAGGACGAGAAGGGAGCCGCCACTTTGAAGGTCGTCCCTGCGATTTTCTTTGCCTCCGTTTCGATGCGGTAGGGTTGGATTTTTTGTCCTACGGCCTGGTCAGCGAATTCCTCCTCGGCATCGGCGAAGCCTGTCCATGTTTTGCCTTTCACGAGCAATTCGCCGTTCGATTTTTTGGCTTCCAAAAGCAAAATCGTGGAGTGGCAGACGGCGGCACTGGGCTTTCCGCTTTCATAAAAATTGGCGAAAAGCCGCTCCAAATCGTGGTTGCCCCGGTAGGTGTACATCGGCCCCTGACCGCCCACAAGAAAGATGGCCACATAGTCGGCAGGGTTCACGGCAGTCATTTTTTTAGTGTTTTCGAGCATTTGGTTGAACCAAGCCTGCTGCATATAACCCAGCGAAATAACGTCGTGCGCCGAGTAGCCGCTGGCATCGGTGGGGTTAGAGTAGGTGTCCATCATCAGTTTGCCGCCCTCGGTGCTGGCGAGTTCGACTTCGTAGCCAGCCTCCTGGAAGACCCGCAACGGGTGCGTCAATTCCGCCGCCCAAAAGCCGATGGGCCAACCGGTTTGCTTGGAGGTGGAGGGAGAACTGGCGACCATCAGGATTTTACCTTTCGCAGGTGCGCCGTGAAAGTGAACGTAGGACTGGACTTCTGTTACGTTACCCATTTTACCGGATTTTTGATTTGGTGAATTTTGATTTTGTGCCTGTCCTGTTGCCGCAAGGCAAAGCAAGAAAAGGGCAAGCGCATGGCTTAACCGAGATTTCATGTTTGTAAAATTGATTAGTGATAAATGATGCTGCAAAGGTAGGCCCCGTATCCGCCGATATGAAGATACTGACGGAAAAGTATGATACTCACTTTTTAGAAAGTATTAATAAAATCAAGCATTTTTAAGCTGCGTTTGACTTAATTTTGCACAAAAATCACCATCATGCCCGACTTCATCTACAACGGCAAAGTCTATTACAACCCCGTCCAACTCGTCATGGAGCAAATCGGCGGCGTTTGGAAAATGCCCATCCTTTGGCGCTTGAAAGACCAGACCATGCGGTACAGCGAGCTTCGCAAAATCCCGCATATTTCGGACAAAATGCTCACTTCGCAATTGCGGGAACTGGAAGCCGACGGCTATGTACACCGGGAGGTTTTCGCCGTGGTGCCGCCCCGCACGGAGTATTCGCTGACGGAGAAGGGGCGGGAGGTGATACCGCTTGTTACGAAGATTCGGGATTACGGCAGTTATTTGATGGAAAAGGAGGGAATGAAGGAGTAGTATCGGCGTGAATCCGATTTTCGATTAAAACTCAAGCCCTACTTAAACGAAAGAGGTGCAAGTGCTTGGGGCGCTTGCACCTCTTCCAATTTATTTAAGGTCAAATCAGTTGTTCCCACTGCCGACCCGTTTCCCCTCTTCCTCCATGCCTGTCTGACGCTGCCTCGACTTCACGTTGTCGTTGCCGAAGCGGTAGCTGATGCTGGCGCCAATGCGGCGGCTGTCCCACTTGCCAGAGCCTTCGCTCACCATGCCGTTGAACTTGGAAACGCCGCTCCACCAAGATTGGTAGAAAATGTCGTTGGCGCTGAGGCGGACGTTCAGCTTGTCTTGCAGGAACTTCTTTTGGATGCCAAAGTCAATGCTGTAGCTGGGGTCGTAAACGAAGACGCCGCCCCAAACGCCGGGGCCACTGTACCAGCCGGACAGCTCCAATTTGATGCCTTTTGGCAGGTCAAACGTATGCTGTTGATAGATGGAATAGCTGAAAGCTTGCACGTCCACCACCTTGCCATTGCCGTAGTCAGCTTGGTTGTTGGTATGGGAGAAATTGCCATTGAAATAGGCGTTCCACTTCTTCGTGATTTGCACAGGGGCACTCACACTGAAGCTCCACACTTTTTGCGTAGCAAGGTTATCCCAGTTGATGAAGCTGGCCCGTGGGTCGCTGTCGTCGGGGCCAATGAGACGGGTGATTTGGTCTTCTGTGAGGCTGTAGCCCACGGTAAAATTGTACATGTACTTCCAAGTATAGCCCAACTCCATATTGTTCACGATTTCGGGGCGGAGGCGTGGGTTGCCTTTTTCGAAGGACAATTGGCTAAGCTGGTTGTAGAACGGGTTCAGCACGTTGTAATCTGGCCGATTAATGCGGCGACCATAGTTCAGGTTCAGACTGTGTTGCTCCGCAACTTGCCAAGTAAGGCCCGCACTAGGGAACCAGCTCAGGTAGTTCAGTTTCACGGTTGGTTCCATCAGCGAGTCAATGAACGCCTGTAAATTGCCCGTGGCATCAGTCTTTTCGGCACGAAGGCCGCCGCTGAAATTCAGCTTTTTGCTCAATGGCCGATTGTAGCTCATATAGCCCGCATAGACGTCTTCATCGTAATCAAAACGGTTGGAGCGGCGGTCATTGCGGATGGGAGCGCCCGTTTCTTCATCGTAAACCAAAAAGTTATTATCGGAGGCAACCCGGCTGAATTTGGTGCCCAATCCCAGTTTGCCACCCAAAAGGTCTTGCTCGTAGTCGAGTTTTCCGGTGTAGATGTCAATATCCGTCGGCGTGTCGAAGCTGGTGATGAAGCCCGAAAGCACGTCATTTTCATCGTTGTCGAAATACTGATTGTTCTGACGGCGCTCGCTGCGGTTGCGGTACGCACCATAGTCGAGGTCAATGTTGAGGGTGCGCCCCTTGGCATTGTCGAAGCGGTAGTTGACGTTGAAGGTGTTTTGTTTGCCACTGCCTTGGTTGTCGGTCTTAGCTACCAAGATGCTATCGAAGGCCGTAGTAGAAGAAGCCAACTGCTTGATGGTAATCCGGTTGACGGTGGCGTTGTTGTTGTCGCTATTATTGGCATTTACGAGGAAGCCGACCGTGTGCTTTTTGCCCAAAAAGAAGTCGGTGCCGAGGCGCAGGTTGTAGTACTGCCAATCGGGGCGGTTTTCATTGGTTTCGCCGAGGCTGAGGCCGTTTTGCGTGCTATTGAATTGCATACTGTTGATGCCTTCGCCAGCACCAAGCCCACCGGAGCCGAAAACGTTCATGTATTTGTTCCTGAAATTGGCCGTGCCGCTGAGGTTCCGGCGGAGGCGCTTGCCTTGGCTTGCGTTGCCGCTCAGGCTGCCATTGGCGCCGAGGTTTTTGTCCCGTTTCAGTCGGATGTCAATGATGCCCGCATTGCCCTCAGCCTCGTACTTGGCACCGGGGCTGGTGATGATGTCGAAACGTTCGATTTGGTCGGCGGGCAGGTTCTGGAGGTAGTTGGAGAGGTCTTGCCCGGTGAGCGGGAGGCGCTTGCCGTCCACGTAGAGCAGCACGCCCGCTCGGCCGAGCAGGCTCACGTTGTCGTTATTGTCAACGGTCACGCTTGGGGCTTTGCGGAGCAACGAAAGCGCATCACTGCCTGTGCTGTTGATGGTTCCCTCCACGTTGAAAACGGTACGGTCGGGCTTCACCTCCACCAAGGCACGGCTGGTCGTGACGGTAGCCGTTGCCAGTTCCAGTGCGGAGGAGCCCATCGTCAAGCTGCCCAGTTCGAGGGCTTGGCCTTCGGCCAAAGCGATGCCGCTTTTTTGGAAATCCTTCAGGCCCACATAGGTCGCATTCAGGTAGTAGCTGCCCGCTTTGAGGTTGCGGAGCGTGAAATTGCCGGATTCGTCGGTGGTTTCCACTTTTTGCAGCAGGCTGTCGGCTGCGTTGAACAAGGCCACATTGGCGAAGACGATGGGCGAGCCGCTGGCGTCGTTCAGTTGACCTTTGATAGATGAGGATTGGGCTTGCAACAGGCATGGCAGTGCAAGGACTAAACAGAGTCGGATGATTTTCATATGTTTTACAGTCAGGTGAAAAATGAATCGAAAGGACAAAACAATCGGTAGAAAGTTGCGGGTTTGCGCTTTTTTTGACGAGCAACTTGTTTGGTCGGACGAAGGGTTCCATCCTGCAAATGCCCGAAAATCAGCACCCACATACAATTTTCGTGCTTTTTACTTTTCGAAATAAAATCAAATGACTGCAAAGCAAAAGCCCTTTACTGACAGCATACTGTCAGTGGTTTTGGGAATTATTGCTAAAAAACAACCGCCAAAACCTCGGCAGGCAGATGTATGCCCAGCGTCTTGAGCGTGTTTAAACGCACAGCAGCGCCGCCCCGAACACCCCGGCGCTATCGCCGAGCTTGGGCTTCAGGAAAATCGTCTCGCACTTGCCGCTGTTGAAAATGTATTTTTTCACCGCTTCCACGCCCGCCGAATAAAGAATATCAATATTGCCCACGCCACCACCGATGACCACTACCTCCGGGTCAATCACGTTGATGAAATTGGCCACGGCCTTGCCGAAAAAATGGACAAGGCGCTCCATCGTTTCTTTCGCAGCCTCATCGTTCCCAGCACGGTAGCGCTCCACGATTTCAGGCAGCTTTAGGCTTTGCCCCGTTTTTTCATTGTAAAACCGGGTGAGCGCCGGGCCGGAAAGCACCTGTTCCACGCAGCCTACATTGCCGCAGTAGCACTCGTAGGCACTGTCGTCGAGGAAGCTATGCCCCCATTCACCACCGATGCCATGGCGGCCTTGCAGCACCTTGCCGTTCACCACCACGCCGCTGCCCGTGCCGGTGCCCATGATGAGTCCCCAAACCACCTCTGCATTGGGAGCCACCTCGTGCGCAGCGCCCCAGCGGGCCTCGGCAAGGGCGAAACAATTGGCGTCGTTGGCGAGGAAACAGGGCACACCGAGCAACGCCTCCAAATCGGCTTTGAGCGGCTTGCCGTTCAGGCAGACGGTATTGGAGTTCTTCAAGGTCTGCGTGGTGGGGTCGAGGGTGCCGGGCGTTGCGAAGCCGATTTTCTCTGGGTGCAAGCCAGTGGCAGCAGCGCTTTGCATTACCAATTTCTGTATTTGCCGAAGGATGTGTTCATACCCATGCTCCTGCTCGGTAGGCAAGCGGAGGCGGCTCAGCACTTTGCGGCTTTCCAAGTTCTCTATCACGGCGCACTCGATTTTGGTGCCGCCGAGGTCTATGCCCCAAATGGGTTTCATATCAGTTTGAGTTTTGATTTGCGGATTGTGATTATGCAAGGTAAATGTATCAAGATTCCGCATTTTGAATAAAAATGGGCCAAATGGCTGTTTTTTTGGGTTTTGGCCAAAAAGGATAACTTTGTGACCAATAAGAAACAGCAGCCAATACATGAAACTTGTTCAAATCACTGACCTGCACGTTGCGAGCGAGGGCGAGTTCACCCACGGGGTGGACGTGCGTCAGAATTTCTTGGACATAATCCAGGCTGTGAAGTCTTTCGCCCCGGAGCACCTAATCATCACCGGCGACCTCGCCTTCGACACTGCCAACGAGGAAGTTTACCGCTGGATGAAGTCCCATTTGGACGCACTCGGCATCCCCTACTCCGTCATCGCTGGCAACCATGACACTTCGTCAATATTGGCGAAGGTCTTCCAATTGGAGCATCATTTCGCCGATGGCGACCTATATTATAAACTACAATTGGGCGACCGCTCGCTCCTCCTCCTCGAAACCTCAATGGGCACGGTCTCCGCTGCGCAGCAGGCGTGGCTCACCAAAGAACTTTCAGCAATTGACGGCCCCGCACTTGTGTTCATGCACCACCCGCCCGTGGTGGGCGGCGTAGCTTACATGGACACAAATTATCCGCTGCGCAATATGGGCGAAGTACAGGCCATCCTGCACGCCCATCCGCACCCAGTCTATATATTCTGTGGACATTACCATGTTGAGAAAATGATTTGCTCCCGCAATATCGTTGTACATATCACGCCCACCACTTATTTCCAGATGAAGTGGCAGCAGCCCGTTTTCGAGCTAGACAATCTGAAGATTGCCCTGCGGGAAATCGTGCTAAGGGATGATGGCACAGTGGAGAGCACCGTTGTTTATTACGAAGGGAATAAGAAGTGATTGTTGGATTGTTGAAATTGTTTGATGGCCAATGCCAAGACTAACAATCCCAGCAATCAAGCAATATAACAATCGAGCAATCTATGCTGCTTTCTTCCAAGCTGCCGGGCGTCGGCACCTCCATTTTCACCGTCATGTCCGCCATGGCTGCCGAGCACGGCGCCATCAACCTCGCACAGGGTTTCCCCGATTTCGACTGCTCCGACCGGCTGAAGGGCCTAGTGGAGAAGTACATGCAGCAGGGCTACAACCAATACGCCCCCATGCCCGGCGTGCCAGCCCTTCGAAGGGTTTTGGCCGAAAAAATCAAGTCGCTGTATGGCCTCACCGTTGACCCCGATACGGAAATCACCATCACGAGCGGTGCCACACAGGCTATTTACACGGCCATTTCCGCCTTTATCCGGCCCGACGACGAGGTCATTTTGATAGAACCAGCCTATGACTCGTACCGCCCCAGCGTGGAGGTGAACGGCGGCAGGGTCATCACCTATGAAATGAGCGCACCGGACTATACCATTGAATGGAAGATGCTAGAAAGGCTTATTTCATGGAAAACCCGGATGATTATCGTCAACACGCCGCACAACCCAACGGGGAAAATCCTCAAGGAAGCGGACTGGAGGGAACTTCAGCACATCGCCGTGAACCGGGACATTATCGTACTCTGCGACGAGGCTTATGAGCACTTGGTTTTCGATGGCGAGCGGCACGAGAGCCTGCTTCGCTACCCGCAGATTTTCGAGCGGGGCCTTTCGGTGTTTTCCTTCGGTAAAACGCTGCACACCACGGGCTGGAAGCTCGGCTGCATCGTGGCACCGCCCGACCTGACGAGGGAGTTCAGAAAAGTGCACCAGTTCACGGTATTTGCGGTGAACACGCCCATGCAACATGCCGTTGCGGAGTATTTCGAGCGGCCCGATGACTATCTTGAACTGAATGGCTTTTTTGAGAAAAAGCGGGATTTCCTATTGGATGCCATGTCTGGCTCACGGTTCAAACCACTGCACAGCGAAGGCTCCTACTTCCAGCTCTACGACTACTCCGCCATCAGCGATGAACCGGATACGGAATTTGCGAAGCGTCTAATACTGGAACATGGGGTGGCCGCCATTCCAGTTTCCGTATTTTTCAGCAGCCACAAACAAGAGCAAGTGGTTCGGCTTTGCTTCGCAAAAAAAGAGGAAACGTTGGCCAAGGCAGCGGCCATTTTGAAGAAGTTATGAGCCGCAGCGCCACTTCACATTCGGCGCAATTGTCATAACGTTGTGTTAACCGTTTTACAAAACGACAACCAAGCACCTATTTTGCGGAGCAAAAAACGGAATGCGGCCGTGGGAATACATCCCCCTGTCGGCACTTCACAAAACAAAGTCAAAGCCATAGCGTTTCTTCGAGCTAGCGTTTGTTTCTCCGATGAAAAATACAGCAATCAACAGGGTGGTGATTTTGGGCGCATTGGCCATTGTGGGCATCATTGCCACGCAGGGCTACCTGCTTGTCAACACTTGGGATGCAGAGGAGAAAGAATACCAAGAGAAGGTGACCATTGCCCTGCAAAACGTGGTCAAGGACTTTGAGAAGCTCGGCAGCACACCACCTGCCTTCGACATCATCAGTCAAGTATCGTCCAATTATTGGGTAGTCAATATCAACGATTTCATTGACCCAAAAAACTTGGAGCACTTCCTCCGCACCGAACTGGAAGCTGTACGCCTTAAAGAGGACTGTGAGTACGGGATTTACAATTGCGACTCCAAAAAAATGGCGTATGGCAAGTACATCAGCTTTCAAGACCCGGTGGACGACAGGCCCCTTGCCCCTGCGGCAGTCAAAGAACAATTGCCAGTACACGATGCCTACCTTTACTATTTTGGCATCCGGTTTCCGCACCGCAACTCGCAGATATTTAGCAATATGCGCTTGGCGCTCATATTTTCCGGCATATTGCTCGTCACCATATTGTTCTTTGTGTATGCAATGGCCATCATCCTCCGCCAAAAGCGGCTTTCGGAGATGCAGAAGGACTTCATCAACAATATGACGCACGAATTCAAGACGCCGATTTCGACCATTCGCATCTCAACGGACGTATTCTTGAAAAGTGAGGAAATCATGGCGAATGCAAGGCTGAAGCAATACGCCAATATCATTCAGGAGCAGAATACGAGGCTGAACAACCAAGTGGAAAAAGTGCTGCAATTGGCTAAAATCGAGCGGGACAATTTCCGGTTGAACCTAGAAGAAACCGACCTTCACGACTTGGTAACAGGCGTACTGGAGGGCATGAAAGTACAGGTGGAAAAGCAGGGAGGCAGTTTGCATTGCGAACTATTGGCCAAGTCGCCCACCATAAAAGCCGACCGCCTGCACCTGACCAATATCCTGCACAACCTTGTTGACAATGCAACTAAATATTGCAGCAGCGCACCAAACATCCTGCTGAAAACACAGGACATAGAAGGCGGCAAGGTGAAATTGCAGGTCATTGACAATGGAATAGGCGTCACAAAAGAGAATTTGACCAAGGTGTTCGAGAAATTCTATCGAGTGCCCACTGGCGATGTTCACAACGTGAAAGGCTTCGGCCTTGGCCTTTTCTATACCAAAAATATTTGCGAGACCCACGGCTGGAAAATCAGCATGGAAAGCGAACCAGGGAAGGGAACGACCGTAACGATAATTATTTGAGGTTGATGAAGGGTTGATAAGGTTGATAAGGGTTGATTGCCCGCATGGCGCAGTCCCCTAATCAACCTTATCAACCCTTCATCAACCCATATCAACCAAAAGATGAAACCACACCTGCTCTACGTAGAAGACGATGAAAGCCTTGGCTTCGTGACGAAGGACAACCTTGAAATGCAAGGCTATGATATCACGCATTGCACCGATGGCAAGGCAGCGCTCGAAACTGCAAAACAGGGCAATTTCGATTTGTGCATCTTGGACGTGATGTTGCCAGAGATGGACGGTTTTGCCGTGGCCGAAGAAATTCGCCGCTTCAATGCAGACATTCCCATCATCTTCCTCACGGCCAAATCACTCAAAGAGGACAAAATCAAGGGCTTGCGCCTTGGCGGCGACGACTATATCACCAAGCCATTCAGCATCGAAGAGCTGATATTAAAGGTGGAAGTATTCCTTCGCCGCAGAAGCATTACGGGCGGAGCTGTAAAAACGACAGCCTATCGCTTCGGCTGCTACGAATTCGACTACAAAAACCTAGGGCTTTCCTACAACGGCTCCACCGAAACCCTCACCCAACGGGAAGCCGATTTGCTCAAGTACTTCCTAGACAACCCCAACCAAGTCGTCAAGCGCTCCGATATACTTGAGAAACTATGGGGCGAAGACGATTATTTCATGGGGCGCAGCCTCGACGTGTTCATTTCCCGCCTGCGCAAATACCTGCGCCACGACGAAACGCTCAAGGTTGAGAACATTCACGGGGTTGGCTTTAGATTTAATATGTGATTTCAAGATATTTGGCACGGTTCTTGCAAATTTTTCACCGAACATCCGAAGGAAGAGCTACCCGGAAGGGACTTTTATTTTCGTTTTTTTAGGTGATTAAACCTACTTGAGAAACTGTGAACAACGGGCCAAGACAGAGCCCCCTCCCACACACTCCCAATATATTCTCCACAGTTCACCTAGTCAGGCATCACGTATCATTTTCCACACCACACCAGTGCACACCTAAAGCCTCAACGTTTGGCCAATGCCAACGCATTTGAGCACCACACACCATTGTACCATTTAGAAGGAATTTGTTCCAAGCTGGCACGGCCTTGAAAACTTCACGGGCGTTGTCAGATTGAAACCCTCTTTGCACAGCCCCGTGTACCAAAGATTTTTAGTCGGTTTCAAATTCGGTGCAGGCACTATCAAGAGTGACCCTGCACTTTTTTCCCAAGGCATGGGCGTAGCACAGCCCTGCTTTGGGAAAAAAGAGAATGAAATCCCTTGTTTGCCGAAAGGCAAGAAAAGCCGGATGCCCCCTGTTTCATCATTCCCGGAAAGTGGTCGGAAGCGAGCATAGCGCTTGCTTTCGGCTGCTTTTTTTAATTGCCGCTATCCGCAAACAACTCGGCGGCAATGCCATCCGCCAAGAACTTTCCCGACTTTGTCAACCTGTAATTTTCGCCATCTAGTTCCATGGTGCCATCCAGCAAAAAAGGTTTTGCGCCTTCGGTAAAATGCGACTCAAAGCCCAAATCCTTGATTTTCAGGAGATTGCAACCCCAAACAGTTCGAAGGCCCGTCATCACATACTCGTTGTAGCGCTGCACAGGCGTCAGCGTCTCCAATTCAAACGGCAAGGTTTCTTCAAGCAAGGAGCGGATATAGGCGGCGTTGTTCGCCACGTTCCATTGGCGGCTTTGGCCATTGTAGGAGTGCGCCGATGGGCCAACACCAAGGTATTTTTTTCCCTGCCAATAGGAAGCATTGTGGCGGGAATGCCAGTCGGGCAGGGCGAAATTGCTGATTTCGTAATGCTCGTACCCAGCCCGTTGCGCAGCTTCCATCAGGTACTCGAACTGCTGGGCGGCATGTTCGTCGTCCACAGGCCGGGCGGTTCCTTTTTTCACTTGGTGTGCCAATGCGGTCTTGGGCTCCACGGTCAGACAATAGCAGGAGAGATGGGGGATTTGCAATGAAACAAGCGTGGAGAGGTTTTCGGCCCACTGTTGGTGCGAGGTACTTGGCGAGCCGTAAATCAAATCAACGGTCAAGTTCTCGAAACCCACCGATTGGGCATTTTGGATACAGGCCAGCGCCTCGGCGGCGTTGTGTGCCCGGTTCATGAAACGCAAATCCGTTTCGGAAAAAGACTGCACCCCAATACTAAGTCGGTTGATGGGCGTGCTGCGCAATTCGTTGATTTTCAATGGGGTTAGGTCATCAGGGTTTGCTTCTAAAGTAACCTCCATGTTTTGCGCAGCAACTGGGTAATGCTTGAATATTGCCTCGAAAATCAAATCCAAGTCATGCTTGCCGAGCAGCGAAGGCGTGCCGCCGCCAAAATAGATGGTTTCAAGCGACTCACCGCCGAGGTAGTCTTTTTGCAAGTGGAGTTCTTGCAAAATGGCTGCTACCATTGCATCCTTTTGCTTGAGAGAGGTGGAGAAATGGAAATTGCAATAGTGGCAAGCCTGCTTGCAGAAAGGAATATGGAGGTAGAGGCCGGCCATTAAAAATTGACCAGTTCCACATCGAAGGCCAGCACTGCCCTAGAGGGTATTCCAGAAGGCGGATTGGCTCCGTATGCCAAGCCCGAAGGAATTAAGAGCGTGCCCTTGCCGCCTTTTTGGAAGAGCGGAATCCCCTCTTGCCAGCCAAGGATGACGCCACTGAGGCCAAAGGTGATGGGGGTTCCACTGGTTTGGTCAAAGACGCTGCCATCGAGCAGGTAGCCCTTGTAGTTTACCGTCACGTCATCATCCAAAGTAGGGTGGCCTCCAGTGCCAGGTTCCTCTATAATATAATGTAGGCCGGAAGCGGTGGACTCGGCTGTGAGGTTGTTGTCTTTGAGGTAATCCTCGATTTTTTTGATGTCTTTGGCAAGTTGCTCTTCCTGGGAAATGGGGTCGGGGATGCAGCCTGTCATTAGGCCAAAAGCCAGAAGAAGAAAACTAAGGGACAAGAATTTGCTCATGCTTCGTTAAATTTTTGAACGCAAATTTAGAATAAGTATGGGTGATAGGAACGAAACCTTTCCGCTTTGCGCTGTGTCGGGCATTGCGTAGCGGGCTGATTATCTGAGGTTTAAAATTGAAGTGCGAAAAATGAACTGAAAGTCAATCAGTTATGAAAAATATTTTTCAAAAAAATCAGCACTTGGCGTTGCAAATCACACAAACCGAATTACCTTTGCACCCGCCTTTGAAAAATGGCCTTTCAGGAATAAAATTTTCATCACAGTTTAAACAGATAAAATCGTGAATACTCGGAGTTACAACACCGTGTCAGCGAAGAAAGAAGAGGTCAACCGCAGTTGGTACGTGGTAGATGCCACCAACCAGACAGCAGGCCGCCTGTTCTCCCGCATTGCGTCGGTACTGAGGGGCAAGCACAAGCCCGATTTTACCCCGCACGTTGATACAGGTGACAATGTGGTCGTTATCAACGCCGAAAAAATCCGCTTTACCGGCAAGAAATTGGACCAAAAAGAGTTCCTGCGCTACACGGGCTACCCCGGTGGCCTCAAGCGGGAGACTGCCCGCAACCTGCTCAGCCGCAAGCCTGAGTCAGTTATTGAGATTGGCGTGCGCGGCATGTTGCCTCACACCAAGTTGGGTAATGCCATGATAAAGAAGCTTCATGTCTATGCAGGCGGGGACCACCCTCACCAAGCGCAGAAGCCCCAACCATTTAACTTTTAATCAGGAAATATTTCAAACATGGAAATGATAAATGCCATAGGGAGAAGGAAAGCCTCCGTTGCGAGGGTCTATCTTACCAAAGGTGAAGGCAAAATCAGCGTGAACGGCAAGGACTACAAAGAGTACTTCCCACAAGTACACGTTCAGGGCGCCATCACCGAGCCTTTTATTACCGTAAACCTGGAGAACAACCTCTACGACCTGAAGGTCAATGTGGACGGTGGTGGCTACAAAGGCCAAGCCGAAGCTACCCGCATGGGCATCAGCCGTGCCTTGGTGAAGCTGAACGCCGACTTCCGCAAGCCGCTGAAGGACAAGAAGTTGCTCACCCGCGACGCCCGTGAGGTTGAACGCAAAAAATACGGTAAACCAAAAGCAAGAAGGAGCTTCCAGTTCTCCAAACGTTAATTCGGCTATTGGCTACTGGTTATTGGCTACCCACCCGCTAGGGGTTTGCAGCCAACGGCCAACAGCCGATTGCTAAAAGCAATTTAAAAAAATGGCAAAGCCTACATATCAAGATTTGCTCGATGCAGGGGTTCACTTTGGCCACATGCGCAAGAAATGGAACCCGAAAATGGCGCCCTATATCTTCATGGAGCGCAAAGGCATCCACATCATTGACCTGAACCGCACTTTGGAAGGAATGGAGCGTGCCGCAAACGCCATGCGCGCCATTGCAAAGTCTGGCCGTAAAATCCTTTTCGTTGCTACGAAAAAGCAAGCCCGTGACATCGTTGCCAGCGCAGCGGAGTCTGTTGGAATGCCTTACGTGACTGACCGTTGGCTGGGTGGCATGATGACCAACTTCTCTACCATCAAGCGTTCGGTTAAGAAAATGCAGAACATTGAGCGCATGCTCGCCGATGGCACTGCTGCCAATATGACCAAGAAGGAGCGCCTCACGCTGGACCGTGAGCGTATCAAGTTGGACAAGGTTTTCGGGGGTATTGAAAGCCTCAGCCGCCTTCCAGCCGCTATCTTCGTGGTGGACATCCAACACGAACACTTGGCGCTAGCCGAGGCTCACCGTTTGGGCATCCGTACTTTCGCTATGGTGGACACGAACTCCGACCCCAACAAGGTGGATTTCGCCATCCCAGCCAATGACGATGCTTCCAAGTCAATCGGTCTCATCACCAGCTATTTGGTGGAGGCTATCCGTGAAGGCTTGGGCGAGCGCTCAACCAAGCCAGAGGAGAAAGAAGCCGAAGTAGGAGCTTAATTTTCTTTCGTAGAATGGGTGCCTGTTTTGAAAAAAAACAGGCGACTAAACCCGTTCCCGTAGAACTTCCAATCGGTAGTGGCGTACAACTGCGCCTATCAAACTCTTAACTTTAAAATCAAACAAAATGTCCGTTACATTATCAGCTGCCGACGTGAAGAAACTCCGTGACATGACGGGTGCCGGCATGATGGATTGCAAAAAAGCCCTAGAAGAAGCTAGTGGCGATTTTGATAAAGCAGTGGAAGTGCTGCGCAAACAGGGTCAAAAACTCTCCCTGAAAAGGGCCGACCGTGAAGCCAAGGAAGGCGCTGTCATTGCAATGACCTCTGCCAACCGCAACAACGGCGTCATCGTTCGCCTTAGCTGCGAAACCGACTTCGTGGCCAAGAACGAGAACTTCGTGAACTTTGCCAAGTCGCTCACTGAAATTGCGCTCAAGCACCTGCCAGCCAACGTTGAAGCACTTCTGGCACTGCCTTACGATGGCGGAATCTCTGTTGCAGAAAAAGTTGCAGAGCAAACTGGCGTTACGGGCGAGAAAATGGAAGTCAGCTTCTATGCAAAGCTCGAAACAGCAGCTGGCGAAGGCCAAGTTCTTCCTTATATCCACATGGGCAACCGTGCTGGCGTTATCGTTGCGCTCAACCTTGAAGGCCCTGAGTACATGGAACCAGGCAGGAACGTGGCCATGCAGGTTGCGGCGATGCGTCCTGTAGCTGTTGACAAAGATGGTGTTTCTGCTGAGATGATTGAGAAAGAAATCGAAATCGGTAAAGAGCAGGCCCGCCAAGAAGGCAAGCCAGAAGCAATGCTGGAGAAAATTGCCATCGGCAAACTGAACAAGTTCTACCAAGAAAGCACACTGCTCAACCAGACTTATGTGAAGGATGGCAAAATGACAGTGGCCGAATACTTGAAAAGCATCCACAAAGACCTCACGGTCACTGCTTTCAAGCACGTTGAACTGGGCTAATTGCCCGAAGCCATGAAAGGCGAATTAAGCAATTAATTCGCCTTTTTTTATGCCGCTCCCCCTGAAAATGCCCCCAAACGCATTACCTTTATCACTTAAACTTAGTCCCCCCTGACAACACTATGGCAATCAAGTACAAAAGAATTTTGTTGAAATTGAGCGGAGAATCGCTCATGGGCACCCAAAAATATGGAATCGAAGCTTCCATGCTTTTTCATTACGCCAACCAAATCAAGGAACTGGTTGCAATGGACGTGGAAGTAGCCGTTGTAATTGGCGGTGGCAATATCTTCCGTGGCTTGCAGGCCGCCCAATCTGGCATTGACCGAGTACAGGGTGACTATATGGGCATGTTGGCCACCGTTATCAACGGCATGGCCCTGCAAAGCGCCCTTGAAAGCGTGGGTGTTTTCACCCGCCTTATCTCTGCCATCAAAATGGACCAGATTGCCGAGCCTTATATCCGTCGCAGGGCAATTCGCCACTTGGAAAAAGGCCGTGTAGTGCTTTTCTCAGGCGGTACTGGCAACCCTTATTTCACCACTGATTCCGCTGCTGCGCTCCGTGCCAATGAGGTGAGTGCCGACGTTATCCTGAAAGGCACCCGTGTGGACGGCATCTACACTGCCGACCCAGAGAAAGACCCTACCGCAAAGAAATTTGACCACCTCACATTCAATGAAGCCATAAGCATGGGCTTGGGTGTAATGGACATGACCGCCTTTACCATTTGCCAAGAAAACAACGTGCCTATCATTGTTTTTGACATCAACAATGACACGAACTTGAAGCGAATCGTACAAGGTGAGCAGGTGGGAACGCTGGTGGAAGCAGTTTAAACGTCTGAACTGCCAAGTTTCACTCAGTGCATCGCTATCGCAATCGTCGCCATGCTCACCCTTGTGCCGGGCAGTTCCAGCAATCGGCTGGCGCAGGTTTCCAAGGTAGCGCCAGTGGTGAGCACATCGTCCACTAAGAGGATGTGTTTCCCTTCCAATGATTTGGGTTTATTGACCTCAAAGACCTCGCCCACATTGTGCAACCGGGCCTCCCTCGACTGCTTTGTTTGCGAAGCAGAATGAACGACCCGGCGCATCCCATTTCCAAGGCATGGCTTGGCAAAAGTTTCAGAGATTCCATCCGCAAATACTTCGCTTTGGTTGTAGCCCCGGATACGTAGTTTCCGGACATGCAGTGGCACTGGAACAATCACATCCACGTCGGCGAAAAGCGGTGCTTGTCGCAATTGGGTGCCAAGCTTGCGACCAAGGATAGTGCCTACCTCTTGTTTTCTGTTATACTTCAGGTTGTGAATCAAATGCTGAACCCGGCTTTCCTTTGTGAATAGGTACATGGCAGTGCCAGCATGCAGGTCAATCCGACCCCAGAACTTCTCTGTGAAGGGGTTGTCCTTTCTTGTATGAAAATTGGATTCGGGCAAGGTAGCCTTGCAGGAAGTACAGATATGTTCGCCGTAGGGCGGCGCATTGTACTCACAAGCCATACAGAGATGAGGAAAGAAAAGGCTGAGCAAGTCCTCAAACGGACGCAGTAAGTTTCCCATAGTTTATTGTTTTTTAGGTGAAAGCGAGGCTAAGTTAAACTGGCGAAATCAAATTGTTCAACCGGCCAATAAATATTTGTTCTGTGTATAAAAAACTTGATGCTGCGAACGCCAAAAAGAAAGGGCCATGCGGAAACCAACGCATGACCCTTTTCTCATTTTCAAATATTCAATAGAAGTTGTTGGCGAATCAAGCGGCAACTGCCCGGCCGCCTACCAGTTCTGCCTTGAGTACGTTCAAGTCATCCCAGCGGCCATTGGCGGCGAGGAAAGACTGGTAGCCCCAAGAAGATGGGTCGTGCATGGCAAAGCGGTCGCCGGCCGCTGTAAGGATTGCTTTTACATTTTCTGCAGGCGTAGCGGCCAAACTGGCAAAAGACCAGATACCAGCTGCATTGAGCAGTTTCTCGATTTTCGGGCCGATGCCTTCCACAATTTTCAGGTCGTCCATTTGTTCGTAGTGGAACTTGACCTTCCAATGCTTCAGCGTACCGTTATCGGAGCCGTGGTAGTTTTTCACCCGGAGCGTCCAAGTGCCTTGGGTGCTCTCACCGACCATGGCAGCCAGTTCGTCGTTGCCAAAGTGGCGCTTGATAAGGTTTTGTGAACCGCCTTCCCGGTTGTGCAACACCACCTCTTTGCCGCTAGGCGAAACAAGTGTAACCACGAGGTCGCCAATAAGCTGGTGCTCGATTTCCACATCGGCTTCGGCGGCGGTTACCCGGCCCGCAAAGCGGCATTCTTGGGTACTGACGAGTGCATTATCGGCAGCCATTTCAGGAATAAAAATCTCGGAACGGTAGTTTTTGAACTCCTCGCATTCGAGGTCGAGGCCCCATGTATTGAGGGTGCCACTGTCGCGGGTAGCGTGGTCGTGAACGTAAAGCGTCCAAAGTCCACCAGCGCTTTCACCCATAAATTCGTTGAGGGCTTCGCCTTCAAAAGTGGCCACCAAATTATCGGCAGAACCACCTTGGCGGTTGAAAAGCGAAACCTCTTTGCCCGTTGGGCTAGTAAGTTTAACGGAAAGGTCGCCCACGAATGGATGGCTGATATTGACATGCACTTTGATGCCCTGCACGGTGCCATCACGCCATACGTTGATGGAATTGCTGATGCCGGTATGGTCTGGAATAGCTTGGTTTACAATGTTTTCTTTAAATAAGGTGAACATGGCTTTGTTTTTTATTGGATGAAGAAATGATTCGAAGATGATTGATTGTTCGATTGTTGAATTGTTTGATTGTCGAGGATATTTCGTTGAACACCCAACAATCAAACAATCTCAACAATCCAGCAATCTTATAATTTCCCTGCATTGAGTTGGTCTTGCCAAGCACGAAGCTCCTCCCAACTGCCCGCGGCAGCCAGTTCGGACTGGAGCGGCCAAGTGGTTGGGTCGTGCATCTTGTATCTTGGCCCGGCATCATCTAGGATAACCTTAATTTCGCTGGCTGTCATACTGGCTAGTTTCTCGAAGGTCCAGATGTCGGCAGCGTTCAAAATGGCCTCAATTTTTGGCCCGATGCCTTCTATGACCTTGAGGTCGTCCTTTGATTGCAGGGCGGCTGGAACCTTTTTGGTGGCTGACTTTTTGACCTTCGTCGTGACATCCCAAGAGGCGACTTCTACATTCCCGCTCGTTTCAACAGATTGCCGACTTGTTTCAAAATCGGCTGCTACCCTCACTTCACGGATGACCTCAACGGGCACTTCGACAATGCGTTCGACTTCACGGATGACTTCGACGGGGACTTGCACCTCACGCACCACGTCAACGGGGACTTCGACAATCTTCTCGACCTCAACGGGGACATTGCGGATGAACTCGACGGGCGTCCGCACCTCGGAGACCATCTCAATCTCCTTGACCGTCTCCACGGGCACTTCCACCCGCATCTCCACGACCTTCTCGACCTCACGGACGACCTCGAACGGAACTTCCACTATCTTTTCAACCTCACGTACCACGTCAACCGGCACTTCGACGATTTTCTCGACCTCACGAACTACGTCAACGGGGACTTCGACAATACGCTCGACCTCAACGGGAACATTGCGGATGAACTCGACGGGCGTTCGCACTTCGCTGACCATCTCGATTTCCTTCACCGTCTCCACGGGCACTTCCACCCGCATTTCAACGACCTTCTCGACTTCCTTGATGACTTCGTAAGGTACTTCTACAATCTTCTCGACCTCACGCACTACGTCAACCGGGACTTCGACGATTTTTTCGACCTCACGGATGACCTCAACGGGAACCTCGACTTCCCGAACTACTTCCACGGGCACTTCCACATTGCGGATGAACTCGACAGGCGTGCGCACTTCGCTGACCATCTCGATTTCCTTGACCGTCTCCACGGGCACCTCCACCCG
>JADLHE010000241.1 GCA_020848965.1 Saprospiraceae bacterium | reverse complement strand
TTGTCAACGTGTTTTCAAAATAATGCCATCGCCAAACTTAAAGCACTTTGTATGTTGCGCAAGCTAGTTTCCATATACCCATCTACCTATACTTCGCTGTAATAGGTTTTCTGCAAATGCTGGGCAGGGTTGATAAGGGTTGATGAGGCTTGATTTTCACAAAACCTATGGCCGTTGCGGATGCATGCCAGCCGAGATTTAGCAATTAGTAGTCTTGCTAAGAAACAGTTTCATATTTTTACCGACTCAAACTTCATTCAATTTGAAAGGTCAAGCCAATTGACCAGTAAGATTTCCAACTATTTTATCAAAATGAGCTTCGCCAAAACCCTTTGCAACAGCCTTCTTCTTGGACTGATATTATCCGCCAGCAATGCAGATGCCCAGCAAATACGCTATGACCGGGTTGACTTCATTGAGAACCCATCTTGGACTGATGTACTCGACAGGGCAAGCAGTACTGATAAAATAATTTTTCTTGACGGTTATACCACATGGTGCGCCCCATGCAAGAAAATGGAAAAAGAGGTTTTCACCCGTCCTGAAATCGCCAATTTCTTCAACCAAAAATTTATCAACGTAAAATATGACATGGAGCTTGCGCAAGGCAGCGAACTCAAAGAAAGGTATGGCGTGCAGGCATTCCCAACCTATATTTTTATAACACCAACTGGCCAAGAAATCCATCGGATAGTAGGTGCGCATACCGCCGGAAACGATTTTTTTGACTGGTCGAAAATGGCCGTCACGCCGGGCAGAAGCAGGGCCGAACTGGAGCAACGCTATAAAAACGGCGAGCGCAGCCCAGCCATGATGTTCGATTATATGCTGACGCTGCGCATGGCTGGTGAACAAAAAAAAGAGGCAGAAATAACACGGAATTACCTAGCGCTCATGACCAAAGACCATTTCATGGACAAAACTTATTGGGCGGCCGTGAAATTATTCTTGAACGACCCCACCTCCCGTGAATTCAGGATTATACTCGAAAACCGGGATGAAATTGGGGCTGCCATTGGCCTTGACGACGTGGATGCCAAGATTTATGAAACCTTTGACCAGCAAATAAAATCCAATATCAGCTTCCAATCCTATGAGGGCCATTTGTTCGACAAACAGGCCGAACTTGATTTGATTGGCTTATTGCAACAATCCAATACCCCAAACCGAAATGAACTGCTGGCTAGGGCTAGGGCAGCACATCATATCCGCAATGGCGACCTCTATGAATTGGCTTATATGGTGGATGCAATCATAGAATTCCGGATGCTGGAAAACTATAAGAACCTGCGTACCGACCTTGACTATTATGCGAATTCAATTGCGAAATTAGCCTTGGATGATTTATTGTTCAAAAAAGCACTCAAATGGGCTGAATTCGCAGCTACGAACGAGCCCAATTCAGCCGAGCGTGCCAATTATTTAAAAACTAAAGCTATTTTATTGGAAAAGCTAGGTAGAAATACGGAAGCCGCCGCCACAAAAAAAGAGGCGGAAAAAGTAGAGAAGATGTAAAGTCAAATAATTTTTGAAAGCTAATTAGTACAACCAATTTTTTAATCAAGCTTCCAACTCCTTGATTTTCAGCAAGTAAGCATAAGCTGGCGTCTCTTCATACAATTCCTTAAACAAGGTCAAAGCCCTAGTTTTATGCTCATTTCCAGTTTCTATTTTGCTATATTCATATTGCACCATTGCCTCGTCCCTTCTGCCTCTTTTTAAATTAAGCAATGCTTCAAAAACGTTTTGCGCCTCGGCCTTGTCACCTTTTTTTATGGCCAGTTTTCCGGCCACCAGCCTTACCTCAAATAGCAAATCAGGGTGTTTGATTTCCTCCGCAATATTGGTCGCCTCCCGCAGGTTTTCCAGCACCTCATCATAATTGTCCATCGCCAGTAAAACGTTCGATTTCTCCACCAGACTAAAGCCCAGCACCAGCTTATTGCCAATGTCTCTTGTGGTTTCTATGGACCGGTTATAATACCTTATTGAAGCATCGAAATCTTGTTTGTAAAAATAGATATCGCCCAGCGTATTCAACGATTTGGCCTTGCCTTTTTTATACCCAAGCTCTTCGGCGAGCTTCAGGTTGCGCTCCATATAATTGACCGCCTCATCGAATTTCCCAACCACGCTGTAAAGGTCTCCTATAAGGCCCAAGGCAATGCAGATGCCTTGTTTGTCGCCAAGTTCTTCCGTGAGGGCGAGGTCACGCTCAAAATGCGCTTCGGCAAGGTCGAAGCGGCCCTTGCGCTGCCAGACCGTACCGACGCAGCCTATGGCAATGGATATTAGCTGCTTGTTCCCCAGTTCCTCCGCCAGTGCAAGGCCCCTTTGATAGCAATCGAGCGCCTCGTTGTACTCGCCTTTTTCAAAATGCACGATGCCCATATTGGTGAGCAAGGTGGCCATCCCCTGGCGGTCGTTCACCTCTTGGCAGGTCTCGAACTGGCTTTGCTGCCAACGAATGCCATCGTCATATTTGCCGAGGTTCATGTAGGTAAGGCCGAGTGTGGCCACGATTTGCGCCAGCGACGAAGTATGGGTATATCGCTGCGCAATTTGGATGCTCTTGATGAAGTACAGCTTCGCATCCTCGTATTTTCCTTTTCGGAAATAAAGTGTGCCGAGGTGGCCATACACTTTGGAGGTGCCCCGGTCGTCGTGGCTGGACCCGAAATCGGCAGCCGCTGCCTCCAAGTAATCATGTGCCTCGTCGTAGCGGCCCTTGAGCATGAGCAGGTGGCCGAGCGCATCATTCGCCCTGCCCATTAGTTTGTTTTGCTTCACCGCCTGCGCTGACTCTAATGCCTGTCGGGCAAGCGCCTCCGCCTCTTCCCAGCGGCCTATCAGCTCAAGGATGCTGGATTTTTTGAGCAGTGTCTTGGTCTTTTCTGTTTTGTCGCCCTGCTTGTCCAGAATGACGATGAGCTTATCGTAGTAATGCAGCGCTTGTTGGTTTTGGTAAAAGCCTTTGGCCGAATCGGCAGCTTTTTGCAGGTATTCCCGCAGCTTGTCCTCGTCTTCGGCCTCCTCGTAGTGGAACACGAGGTCCACATAGCGCTGCTCTAGGTTGTGTTCGTACAGTTTTTCGATGGCTTCGCCAATGAGGCGATGCAATTCCTTCAGCCTCGTTTTCAGCTGCATATCATAGACTGCCTCCCGCAGCAGCGAGTGCTTGAAAATATAGCGAAGCTCGTTCATGGCCTGCCAAATCTGCGCCCGTTCTGCAGTCTTTACCTGTTCTTTCAGCACGGCGGAGCTGTTCCCGTTGAACTGTATCAGTTCCTCGTTGGCCAGCATCACCTCGGTGAGCACGGGCAGCTCGAACTCCCGCCCAATGACCGCCGCCGCCTTGATGGTCTCTTTCACGAGGCCGCTCAATCGGTCAATCCTGGCAGTGAGCACGGCTTGGATGCTGTCGCTCACCCGCACGTTGGCGTCCTTCATCATCCAACCATCATGGCGCTCCACCAATTGGCCACTTTCGATGAAATACTCCAGCATTTGCTCAGCATAGAATGGGTTGCCATTGGTGGTCCGTAGCAGTAGTTCGAGCAGGTCGGGACTGATATTGCCTTTTAGCCGTTGCTTCGCAAAGCCCTTCATCGCCTCGGCATCGAGGATATTGAGGTCAATTTCGAGTTTGGCAAGCCCAGTTTTTTCCAAAACAGCACCCTTGATGAGTTCAGGCTTGGTACCGTCGTCGTCGTAGCGGGAAGTCACCAAGATGAAAATCGGCATATTGCGGATGCGCCCAACCAATTCATTGAGAAAGTCCTTGGAGCTATCGTCGAACCAGTGGCCGTCTTCCAATTCCAGCACCACGGGGCCGAGCAGCGCCTCTGCCTGAATCAGGGCAGTAAGGGCAGTCAGGGTATTTTGGTAGCGGCCACGGGCATCCAGTTCATCCCAAAGCGAGTCGGTGGTTTTCAGGCCAGTGAGTGCCGCCAAGATGGGCTTGGTACGCACCACCTCCCGCTTTATAGGGTCAGCAGCAGGGTCGGCCACCTCCAGCAGGTCGTTCAGCAATGCCCCAAACTCTTTGATGAAACTAAGCAGGTTCGCCTCTGGGGTATTGGCCGACCTGAGGCCAAAATAATTTTTCAGTAGATAGACAAAGGGGTTGAACGGCTTGCGCAAAATCTGGTCGCTTTGGCAAACCATCCAATTTGGGCTGCGCCGTTTGCGCAAGCGATTGCGCAACTCATAGGAAAGCCTCGACTTGCCGATGCCTGCCTCACCATATACATAGGCGACGGCCGCTTTCGATTGGTCAAAAACTTGTACGGCCAATGCTTCCAGCTTGTCCAATTCCGCTTCACGGCCCACCATCGTCCCATCGAAGGGGCGGTGCTCTTGTTGGTTGCGCCCCATGAGTTGGTAGGTAGGGATGAGGTTATTCAGGCCCTTGTAGCTGATGTCACCGGTGTGCTGGAAGCGGTAGTTGCGGTTTTTGTGTACGGACTCGTCCACCAGCACTTCGCCCCATTTTGCGCTCATCATCAGCCGGGCAGCGATGTTCACCCGATTGCCAACGGCAGCATATTGGCTGCGCTCTACGCCGCCGATGACACCCGCATAGGCGATGCCTTCGGCAATGCCGACCTTGAAGTGCAGGCCGTGGTTGATTTGCAAGGGGAGCAGTTCGTCTTTCAATGCCATGACAAACTCCAGCGCCCGCTCCACATTGTTTTCGTAGGAAACCGGAGCGCCGAAAAACGAAACGATGACGCCGCCTTTGTCGCTGAAATCAATCTCCTTGAAATAGCCGGAGAAATTCTGGATTTGGTTGAGCACCTCCGTTGCGAAGCTGTTCAAAGGCCCATATTCTTTGATGCCCTCAAACGAAATGAATACCGCTACGACCGTCCTGAACTCGCCACGGTGGTGGCTATACTCCAGCAATGCCTTTGGCAAAAACTGCGCAAGCACCTCTGGGCGCAAGGCAGGTAGCGTTGGTGGCGAGCTTGGGTGCGGCAATTTGGCGGCATCGGGCTTTTCCTCCACGATATAGTAGCCGCTTTTGGCGCATGGCGCCAATGGTACATCATGTCCTAGTTCCATCCGGAAACCTTCGTCCACGATGATTTCTTGCTGCTGCGCCTGCATTTGCGCCTGCGCACAGCCCTCGATGGCCGCTCCCCGGAAGTAGTAGGATTTGTGCGCATCGCCCACGATGCCCCAATCCACTATGCCGTAGGAAAGCCCTGTTTTGATGCCAATCTCGAACTCGCCAAAGCTCGACGAGGCTGCTGCCAATAGCTCAAACTGCCTTTGCGCCAGCGCCAATAGCTTTGTTGCCGTGCAATCGCAGTTTTCGATTGGGAAAATGCCCGTGTAGGCATCGCCAGCGAAGTATGGTATGAAGCCGCCCGCAGCATAAACCTGCCGCACCATCGGCTCGAAAATAGCATTGAGGATATTGGAAAGGCGCTCGGCGCCAATAGTTCCCTGTTTGAGCAGGGTCTCGGTAAGCCGCGTAAAGCCAGACATGTCCACGAACACCGTGTAGGCCATGAAACTGCCTTGGCGCTTCTCGGCCAGCAGTTGCTCTTGAATAAAATGTGGTAATAAGTTGTTCACCTAAGCGGCCCGTGTTTTGGTATGGTCACAGCTTTGCAAGCGGTGCAAAATAACGCTTAAAAAGGGAATTGTCGTTTCTTGAATTTAATTTTCTGTGAAGTAACCTTTCTGCAAAAATGCAATGAATTGAGCTTGGACTTGGATTTAATCAACAGGCGCAATGAATATTGAGGGTTGGTGCTGCTTTTAAAGGCGGTGACTTGGCGCCCTCCACGGCTAATATCGGCAGTCGTTGGCGCATTGCAGCAGGCAGTGTGGTTTAGTTTTTTAAAAACAATTCGGGAACATTCACATGAGCATTGGAAGGAGTCCAATAGTTTTATCAAAAAGGGATGTCTGGCTCGGCAATGCACGAAACCGCTACAGCTGCCAAGGCACAAACTGCAAGGCCAGCACGAGCACCACCATCAAGAAATGCAAGGCTTCGGCCCATTGTGGTTTGAAGGAAGTGAAGGAAAGGCCAAGGAAAATACCAAGCGCCGGTGCCAACATCATGAGATGCTCGAAGGTAAGGTTCGCTTGAAACGGCACCGACAAGCCTGCCGCAATCAAAACCCAGTAAAGGATATTGATTTTCTTCTGAACCTGGATATTCTTCTTCGCCAAATAGAAATTGCTGTTCGCCAGCACGTAAATCATGGCGACCACGAAAAGCGCCAGTTTCACCCAAGTGTCCCAGGTAAAAGGCACTTGCGCAAATTCGAAGAAGCCAAAGTTGCGGCCAATCTGGGTTTCGTAGAAATATGAAAAGCTGTCGAACCAGAAATAGTAAATCCCGACCAGCAGATAAGGCAACAGCATGCCTACCACTATCATCAAAAGTTCTTGCAAATTGAAGGTGCGCAGAATGCTCAAGGCTGCCAGCAAAACAATCAGGAAGAAGGCAAAAGGAAAATAAAACAGGCTTGCCACCCCCAACCACAAGCCAGCATTGAAGATTTTATCGGCGCAGGCTGGGTTTTTGTAGGTGTCGAAAATCTGGTATAGCGCAATGATTAGAAAAGTATTGCCCAGCAACACCGGGGACAGGTACAGGAAATCGGGTATTGCGCAGCAGCACCAGACGTAGAACAAGCCGGGAAACAGGTTTATCTCGTTGGAAAGGCGGTAGTTGATGCCTATCAAGTTCACCAAATACCCTTGCCCCATCAGCAAAACCATCGCCACGATATGTGCCACGACGCCCTGTGAACCTATCAGGCTGTAAAGCATTTCGCTCAAGATGCCGTGCCCGGAAGGCTCCCATTGGAATGGGGCAATGAAAACCGAGAACCTTAGCAGCAAGGCATACACCAGCAACATTACGCTGTAAAAAACCTGATTGGTTCGAAAAAAGGTAAGCACTTAAAAAATTTAGATTGTATGAATAATTGCTGGCACCAAAAGCTGCATAGTGGAAATTGGTGGCTAAGTTCTCAAAGCAAATCACCAAAATTTTTCGAGAAAAGTGAAAACCGATTGTGGATAAATCGTGGCGACCCCACTCTTTAGCCTCGAACAAACGGTTCACCAGCTATTTCACCCTGTTCTGCCAATACCTCCCGAAAAACACTGGCCCAGAAAGCAGCCCCAAAACCATTTTTCCTGATTCCTGACCCATTCCTTTCAGTTTGCATTTGGCAGTCAGTTTGTAGTTGTTAAGTCAACATGAAATAAATGCAACCAGACTGCCAACTGCAAACTGGCGAACTGCCAACTCTACTACGGCACTTCCACTTTGTTCAATACCATATTAATAATGTCTTCCTGCGTCACGTTTTCAGCCTCTGCCTCATAGGTCAGGCCGATGCGGTGGCGCATCACATCATGGCAGATATTGCGGACGTCTTCTGGAATCACATAGCCCCTCCGGCGCAGGAAGGCCAATGCCTTTGCCGCCAAAGCCAAATTGATGCTTGCACGGGGCGAGCCACCATAATTGATTAGCGGTGCAAGGTTGGCCAAGCCATAATCCTTTGGATTGCGGGTAGCAAACACAATATCAATAATGTACCGCTCGATTTTTTCGTCCATGTAAATCTTCTGGACGGACTTCCTCGCCCGGATAATATCGGCTGGCTGCACGATGGGGTTTACCTCCCCAAAGCCCTCGTCGCTCAGGTTCCTTCGCATGATTTGGCGCTCTTCCTCCTTCTCAGGATAGCCCACCTTCACCTTCAACATGAAACGGTCGGTTTGTGCCTCCGGCAATGGGTAGGTACCTTCCTGCTCAATTGGGTTCTGTGTGGCCAGCACCAAAAACGGGTCTTCCAGCTTAAAAGTCTCGCCGCCGATGGTTACCTGCCGCTCCTGCATGGCCTCCAGCAGGGCCGATTGCACTTTGGCAGGGGCACGGTTTATCTCATCCGCAAGGATGAAATTGGCGAAAACTGGGCCTTTGTGCACCGCAAACTTCGTGGTGCCCGGGTTATACACCATCGTACCAATGATGTCAGCAGGCAAGAGGTCAGGCGTGAATTGTATGCGATGAAATTTGGCGTTAATGGCCGTTGACAGCGTCTTGATGGCCAAGGTCTTGGCCAAGCCCGGCAAACCTTCCAGCAGGATATGCCCCTTGGTGAGCAGGCCAATCATCAGCCGCTCAATCATGTTTTTTTGCCCAACGATGACCTTTGCCGTTTCACTGTTCAATTGTTCCACAAAGGCACTATCGTGGTAAATCTGCTGATTAATTGCTTCAATATCAAGCGATTGCATTTATCTCTTCAGTTTTGTTTCAAAACGATTTAATCCATCCAAACATCCAAAGACCTACATCAATCAATGACCTCAAATCCGGTGTAAGGATGCAGTACCTTCGGCAATTTGATGCCTTCAGCCGTTTGATTATTTTCCAAAAGGGCCGCCACAATTCGGGCAAGCGCCAATGCGCTACCGTTCAAGGTATGTGCCAAGCGGGTCTTGCCACCTTCCTTGAAACGAACCTTCATGCGGTTGCTTTGGTAGGTCTGAAAATTGGAAACAGAGCTGACCTCCAGCCAACGCTCCTGCGCCGCCGACCACACCTCGAAATCGAAGGTGAGGGCAGAGGTGAAGCCCATGTCGCCACCGCAAAGGCGGAGGATGCGGTACGGCAGTTCCAATTTATCGAGCAGTCCAGCCACGTGGGCGAGCATCCCCTCCAATTGTTGGTAGGAAGTATCTGGGTGGGCGATCTGCACGATTTCCACTTTATCGAATTGGTGAACCCTGTTCAATCCCCGCACATGCGCACCATAGCTGCCCGCCTCCCGGCGGAAACACTGCGTATAGCCCGTCATTTTGATTGGGAACAGTTTTTCATCCACGATTTCATCCCTATATATATTGGTGACTGGCACCTCAGCCGTAGGTATCAGGTAGAGGTCGTCACGTTCTACATAGTACATCTGGCCCTCCTTGTCGGGAAGTTGGCCCGTAGCCCTGGCAGAAGCGGCATTCACCATGAGCGGTGGCGCAATTTCCTCGTAGCCAGCACGGGAAGCTTCGTCGAGGAAGAAATTGATAAGCGCTCGTTCGAGGCGGGCCCCCTTGCCCCGGAAGACGGGGAAGCCAGCACCGGTCAACTTTGTGCCAAGTTCCAAGTCGAAGATATTGTATTTCTTGGCCAGTTCCCAGTGCGGCTGGGCACCGGGGGCTAGGCTTGGGAAAGGCTTATCCCATGCCTTGTAAACCTCGTTGTCATCTGCGCCTTTTCCGAAAGGCACAGACTCATGTGGGATATTGGGCACGGTGAGCAGCAATTCTTCTGAGCGCTCCGATGCAACCCTCATGGCGTTTTCGAGGTCTTTGGCTTGTTCTTTCAGTGTGGCGACCTTGGCCTTGATGGCTTCAGCCTCATCAGCTTTTCCAGCCTTCAAAAGTCCGCCAATTTCGCCTGCGAGCCTTTTCGATTCGGCAAGATTGTTGTCCAATTCTACCTGTGCATTCCTGCGTGCCTCATCAGCCTCCAGGATTTGGTCAATGACCATCAGTGCTTCATCAGAGAAATTGCGTTTTTTCAAGCCTTGGATGGCACTTTCTTTGTTTGATTTTAAAAAACCAAGTTCAAGCATCGTTAAAGTTTGAATTTGCCAATAAACATCAGGATTGTTCGTTGAATGCAGTGCACGAACTATTGGAAGGTAAAATTGTTTGCTTCTGTAGAGTATCGGCACCGAGCTGCTTCCTGACAAAACAGCATTCCCATTTCATGCTGTTTTCAATCTCCCGAATCAAAATTAAGTTTCGTCAACAACTGTATTTTTTTGCGAATCAGTAGCTAACGAATAAAAAATTGCTTTTGGAAAAACTTTTTGGCAAAGGTAGTATTTGGAATTTGAAACTTGTATGTAATTTTGCCGCACAACCTTAATCACGCCACCTGTTTTGGCAGCCGGCCAAACCTAAAAACTTCAGAGCCGCAACTCCTTTGTTTTTTTCCAGAATCATCAATAACGAAAGAAAACAGTGTTGAGAACTGATATGTGTTGGCGCAGAATGTAACCAATTTCGGGCTATCCCGTAACCTCGTTTACATCCCCTTAGGCAATAACTACCCTGAAAAGGCAAGTCCTTTCAAAATGGGAACCCCATAACGGTGGTTCGCAAATAATCAAGAACCTGAACTGATTTTCAGCTTTCATTTTCAACCAAACCTTTCTTTTTTTCAATTTCCGTTGACGAAAGAAAACACTACCAAGTAAGATTTTCTTCAATGTGAAACGCATCAGACAGTTTCAAAACCAAGAACACTCCATTCTTTGTGGAGGTTGTTGCGCTATTGGGTTTGTCCTTCCTATTAAACTTTTTTTAAGCATATGTACGACATTTCGCAATTGAACGACATGCTCGTTCCCGAACTCAGGGAAATTGCAGAGCGCCTCGAAATCAGCGGTTTCCGGCGCTTGGCCAAGCAAGAACTCATTCACAAAATCCTTGACCAACAAGCCTCGGGTGGAAAAAAAGCCAGCCCGGCTCCAACACCTGTTGCCCAGCCTGCACCAACAGCGCCTACTGCCCCAGCAGAAACCGCAATGCCGGAAGAAACCCGCCCGGTAGCAAGGAGAACCTCACCTACCTATTCCAACCAAATGCGTGGCGACGAATTCCCGCCAGACCGCAGCCGCCGACCAAGCGATGGAAGGGATGGAATCAGAAACGAACGTGACCCAAGAGAGAGCGGGGGGCGTGACCGGGACTTCAGGGACCGGGATCCCCGTGATGTCAGAGACCCTCGTGATAGGGACCCACGAGACAGAGATATGCGTGGCGAAAGGGATATGCGCGATCGTGGCGATATGAGAACTGACCGCCCCGTGAGAGACAGCCGTGAGCCACGGGATGCCCGTGATAGCCGGGTGGAAAGACCCACCGATCGCCGCGACCGGGCCGTTGAATACAGCGGAAGGGCTGAGCGACTAATAGCACCTCCGCCACCGCCAAAACAACCCGTCAGGATTGATCCCGATGACGCCGACGATTACGAAGACGTCGAAATGGACGAAGAAGGATTGGTAGTCAATCGCCCCGTCGCAGGCGGTGGTGGTGGAATTGATACCGACATTATCGTTGATGCACCTTTTATCCCCGATGAGGAACCGCTCGTTTTTGAGCCTCGTACCAGCGGCGGTGAGCGTTTTGACATCGAGTTGGATGGTATCATCGAAGGCGAAGGCATCCTAGAAATGATGCCCGATGGCTACGGTTTCCTCCGTTCTGCCGACTACAACTACCTTACCTCGCCCGACGATATTTATGTATCGCCTTCGCAAATAAAGCTTTTTGGCCTTCGCACGGGTGATACTGTAAAAGGTGCCATTCGCCCTCCGAAAGAAGGAGAGAAATACTTTGCGCTGCTGCGTGTTTCAAAAATCAATGGCCTCGACCCTAAAGACATCCGTGACCGGGTGCCATTCGATTACCTCACGCCGCTTTTCCCACAGGAAAAATACAACCTCTGCACCTCACCCACGGGACGTGATTACAGCACTCGTACCATTGATATGTTTACGCCAATCGGTAAGGGACAACGTGGTTTGATTGTGGCGCAGCCAAAAACGGGTAAAACCTTCTTGCTCAAGGATGTGGCCAATGCCATTGCCAAAAACCACCCCGAAAGCTATATCATCGTGCTGCTCGTTGACGAGCGCCCAGAGGAGGTAACGGATTTCAAACGCAGCGTGAATGCAGAAGTAGTCGCCTCTACTTTCGACGAACCCGCTGAGAACCACGTGCGTGTGGCGGGCATTGTTTTGGAAAAAGCAAAGCGTTTGGTCGAATGCGGCCACGATGTGGTCATCCTGCTCGACTCCATCACCCGACTTGCCCGTGCTTACAACACGGTGGCACCTGCCAGTGGAAAGGTGCTTTCTGGTGGTGTGGAGGCCAATGCCTTGCATAAACCCAAGAAGTTCTTCGGTGCAGCCCGTAATATCGAGGGCGGCGGCTCGCTCACCATCCTTGCCACGGCGCTCATAGATACCGGTTCCAAAATGGACGGCGTTATCTTCGAAGAATTCAAGGGTACTGGTAACATGGAGCTTCAACTCGACCGCAACCTCGCCAACAGGCGCCTCTACCCAGCGGTCAACCTCACCTTGTCCAGCACAAGGCGTGACGACTTGCTGTTCGACAGGGATACGGTTCAAAGGCTCTTCATCTTGCGCAAGCACCTTTCCGATATGAAACCGGAAGAAGCGATGGAATTCTTGATGAAGCACATGCAGAACACTCGCAGCAACGACGAGTTTTTAGCTTCGATGAACGGTTGATTTTGAGTTAGCAGCTTGAGCAATTCTTCGGAATTGCACCCACTTAGCGGTGTTACAAAAAGGGCTGCTCACAATTATATAAAATACAGAGAGCGGTTTTTGGCCAATGCGCCGAAAACCGCTTTTTATTTTTGCAGGTTCGCCATTCAAAACGACTTTTGCGCAGCACCAAATTTTTACAATGACATCAAAAGAAAAACTCAACAGCCTCAGGGCCGCTATGCAAGCGCAAGGGCTTGCTGCCTACATCATCCCATCCGCTGACCCACACCAAGGGGAATATGTGGCCGACCATTGGAAATCCAGGGCCTGGGTCTCAGGTTTTACTGGCTCTGCGGCAACGGTCGTGTTGACGGCAGGCGTGGCGGGACTTTGGACGGACAGCCGCTATTATATCCAAGCGGAAACCCAGTTGAAGGATAGCGGGTTCACGCTGTTCAAGGCAGGAATGCCCAATGTGCCCGAGTTTTTGGATTGGCTTCGTGACAATTTGCCAGCGGGCAGCCGTGTAGGCTTGGATGGGAGGCTTTTTTCGGTGGCCCAGGTTCGCCGCATGGCCAAGCAGTTCAAGGAGAAGAAAATCGAGTTGGTTGCCAATCTAGACTTGATAGCTGGCGCTTGGACAGACCGCCCTACCCTGCCCCAAGCCCCAGTTTTTGAGCACGACGTAGTGCTTGCTGGCGCAACCCGGCTGGAAAAACTGGCCAAGGTTCGGGAGAAAATGGGCAGCGCCGACTTCTATTTCATATCCACTTTGGATGATATTGCTTGGCTTTTCAACCTCCGGGGCAGCGACGTGGAATGCAACCCGGTTTTCTATGCCTTCGCAATGGTGGGGAAAGAAGCGGCTTGGCTATTCATGGAAGCTGCGAAATTGCCGGAGGCAATAAAGCAAAAACTGAACGACGATGGCGTTTTGGTCATGCCATACGATAGCATAGAAGCTTTTTTGAAAAACATTCAGGAGGGGCAGACCGTCCAAATTGACCTTGCCTCCATCAACAACCAACACCAAAACGCAATAAAACCAAGCTGCATCAAGGAAGGCGACAACATCGTTGCGGAGCTAAAAGCCATTAAAAACGCAACAGAAATCGCCCACTTGAAAAACACGATGGCCCGTGATGGCGCAGCTTTGGTGCGCATCTTCCACTGGCTGGAGGCAGAACTTCCAAAACGCACCGTACCAGAGGCGGAAGTTGCGGAGCGACTAACTGCCTTCCGCAGCGAACTGCCGAATTATTTTGGCGACAGTTTCGACGCCATTGTTGGCTACAAGGGCAATGGCGCCATCGTGCATTACCGCCCCGAATACGGCACCTGTGCCAATATTGAAGCCAATGGCATCCTGCTGCTCGATTCTGGCGGCCAATATACCGATGGCACGACGGACATTACCCGCACCATCGCCTTATCAGCGCCGTCGGAATTGGAGAAAACGGATTTCACCCTCGTACTAAAAGGTGTGCTGGGGCTTTCGATGGCCTGCTTTCCGAAAGGAACCAATGGCATCCAGTTGGACACGCTGGCCCGCTGGCCAATTTGGCAGCACCATGTGAACTTCGGGCATGGCGTGGGGCACGGCGTAGGCTTTTTCCTCAATGTGCACGAAGGCCCGCATGGGTTTTCCCCGCTGGCAAGTTCGCCACGTTCGGGCAAGGCATTGGAACCGGGCACTGTTACGTCCAACGAGCCGGGCATCTACCGTGCAGGGCAGCATGGCATCCGAACCGAAAACCTGATACTTTGCGTGGAAGACAAAGACACGGAGTTTGGCAAATTCTACCGTTTTGAAACCCTGACGCTCTTCCCCATTGATTTGGCTTTGGTAAATAAGGAGATGCTTTCTGATGCGGAACGAAATTGGCTGAACGCTTACCACGAGGAGTGCTACGAGCGGATTTCACCTTATTTGGATGCAGAGGAAAAAACTTGGCTGCGCCAAAAATGTGGCAATATCTAAAGCAAAAAGGGATTCGGCAGTGCCGAATCCCTTTTTGCTTTAGCCAGTAGTGCTCAGGATTTTTATCTCAACCCGTTGGTTCCGCTTTCTGCCGACCTCCGTGGTATTGGAGTCAACAGGGTTGCGCTTTCCATAGCCTTTGTACTGTAGCCTTTTTCGGGCAATACCCTTGCTGGCGAGAAAGTCCACAATGGCTTTTGCCCTATCGGTGGAAAGTCGGTCGCAATATTCTTCGGGCGGAATGTTGTTGGTATGCCCTCCGATTTCCACCACCACATTCGGATTGGCAGCGAGAAAATTGTAAAGCTCGGTAAGGGTGGGAACGGATTTCGCATTGATATTCGAACTGTCCGCTTTAAAGTACAGCTTATCCATGCGGATGGTCTGCCCTTTGGTCAATTTCGCCGGATTGCTTAGTTCTGGCAAAAGTGCGGGTGCTGGTTTGCTTGGTGGCGGTGTCGTATCCCCTTTCGTAGGCTTAACGGGAGGTGGGGTGGTTTTAACGGGGTCTTTTTTGGGCGGATTCTCCGCAATGGGCTTATCAATAGAACATGGGACGGGGAGTATTTCGGAGGCATTGTCCAAGAGCAGGTTGCCATTGTAAGGGAATGGCGTGGGCGTTTTATAAAAAGCCTCCAAAACGATATAGGAAATGTTCTGCTTTGGCTCGAACCGGAAATTGTACCCCAACCAACGGGTATTGACTATCAGGGAGCTTTCCGCTAGCAGTTCCGTTCTGCTGCAATAGCCCGTGCCACCCCAAATCCGAAGTTTAACCGGGGTGGAATAGTTCATTGGCTCATTGGAGACCCTGCTGGCACTCACATAAACCTCAGACCTTGCCAATGAAACACCGAATGCATAGCATTTGCCTGGCTGCAATGGCGCACTTAGCCGTTGGGCAACCATCTCCCAAGTGTCGTTGTCACGAACAACAAGGCCGAGATAAGTCTTTCCATGAAAAGCTTCCTTGGTAACTTGAAAAGCCCCATGACCACCCTTGGGATGGACATCGGGAGGGGACTCACCGGGGAAGCCACAGTCGTACCAGCCCTCGGGGAGTTTACCTGCGTTGCCACCTTCACCTGCAACGCCTTCAAATGATGGATTGGTCAGCCGGATTGGCTCGTCTTGGCCAAAAAGGCGGGTGATAAACAAGAAGGTCGGGAAAAAAACCAAAAAAATCGAACGTTTCATGGTCCGTTTAAATTTTCAAAACAAAGTTCAGAGGTCTCTAACGTGCCAAAAATCGGATTAGTTTATAGCCGTAGTTACGAATGCCTTAAAAACAGCTTTTCTGCAAAAAAGCTGCTTACAAAATGTGGAAGGCCCCAAAAATGTTCAAAAAATTGGGAAACGTTGGCAAGAAATGCCTTGCCAACGTCACCAAATTCCTTATTTAAAAGCATTCAGGCCCGTAACGTCCATGCCCGTAATGAGCAAGTGGATGTCGTGGGTACCTTCGTAAGTGAGCACCGTTTCAAGGTTCATCATGTGGCGCATGATGGGATACTCGTTCGTGATGCCCATGCCGCCCAGAATCTGACGGGCCTCCCTTGCGATGGTCAATGCCATGTGAACGTTGTTGCGCTTGGCCATTGATACTTGGGCTGGTGTGGCCTTGCCTGCATTGGCCAAAGTGCCCAATCGCCATGCCAGCAACTGCGCCTTTGTGATTTCGGTTATCATCTCAGCCAGTTTTTTCTGTGTCAACTGGAAGCCGCCTATCGGGCGGTCGAACTGGATGCGCTCCTGTGAGTAGCGCAATGCTGTGTCGTAGCAGTCGAGCGCAGCACCGATAACGCCCCATGCAATGCCGTAACGGGCTTTTGAAAGGCAACCCAATGGCCCCTTCATGCCTTGTACATTGGGCAGCACGTTCTTTTTCGGCACCCGCACGTCTTCGAAAATCAGCTCGCCGGTGATGGATGCACGAAGCGACCATTTCCCATGAATTTCAGGTGCAGAGAAGCCTTTCATGTCTTTTTCAACAATCAAGCCACGAATAATGCCTTCCTCGTCCCTTGCCCATACAACGGCAATATCGGCCACGGGGCTGTTGGTAATCCACATTTTGGCTCCATTGAGGATGTAGGCATCGCCGTCGTCTTTGATATTGGTGATCATGCCCGCCGGGTTGGAGCCGTGGTCAGGCTCCGTCAAGCCGAAACAGCCGATGTACTCACCACTGGCCAGTTTGGGCAGGTAGTGGCGGCGCTGTTCTTCCGAACCGTATTTGTAAATGGGGTACATCACCAAAGAGCCTTGTACACTGGCCATGGAGCGAACGCCACTGTCGCCACGCTCTAGTTCTTGCATGATGATGCCGTAAGCGATTTCATCCATGCCGCCACAACCGTACTCGGCTGGAAGGCTTGGGCCAAATGCGCCGATTTCAGCCAAGCCCTTTAACAAGTGCCTTGGGCATTCTGCCTTGTCGGCGTACTCCTCGATGATGGGGGAAACCTCAGACTTCACCCAAGCACGCACAGCTTCACGGGCCAAGAGGTGCTCTTCGCTGAGGAGTTCGTCCACGCCATAGTAGTCGTGGTACTGGTAGCGGTCTTCTTTCGCCTTTTTGGCGAAGCTTGTTGTTCCGTTGCTTTGCATATATAATAAGGTATAAAAAGCGCCAAAAGTGAAAAACTGGCCGGGAATCCTTCCATTTGCCAACTTCTGGTGCTGGTTAGGCTATTTTTTGCGGCGCAAAAATACGCAAATGCGCCAACACTTGCCAGCAAACGAAACGTTGTATGCGGGGTCAGGATGCAAACTTTTCCTAATTTTACACACAATTTTCGCCGCTGAACAAAAAACAATTCTAAAATGGCTTTGATTGCATTGGAAGGCATGCGCTTTCACGCCTATCATGGGTTTTACGAAGAAGAACAAGTGATTGGAAACGATTACGTCGTGGACGTTTACGTGGACACGGTTTTCACGAAAGCCGCCATTGACGATGACCTTTACCAGACCATCAACTACGAGACCATTTACCTCATCTGCGACTCCGTCATGCGCACCAAGTCGAAGTTGTTGGAAACGGTGGCCAACCGCATTGCCCTTGGCATCAAGCACCAATTCAAGTTTGTAAAGGAAATGAAAGTGCGGGTGAAAAAGCTGAACCCACCGCTGGGCGGAAACGTGGCCGCAGCCTATGTGGAAGTGGATGGCGATTACAACAAGCGCTGTGGTCGTTGCGAAAAACCCCTGCTTTGCTATGGCGACAGCACTTGCTGGTGCATGGAGACGCAGCTTTTTCAGAAAACATTGGAACAACTCAAAGGCCACTATGGCGACCGCTGCCTCTGCAAGGATTGTTTGGAGTTCTATCTAAAGAAATAACACTTCCATAAGTGACGAGCCGCAAGGCATTTCGTTCCTATTAGGTCAAAGCAATTTTTTCACTCAAAATAAAAACGATGATTAAGTACCTGTTGCTTGCTGTGCTGTGCCTTTCCTTGGTTTCCTGCGACCCCGCTGCGTTGCAGCGCACCCTGGATTCATTGGGGAATGCCACCGAACTAAGCACTTCCGAAATTTCCGGCGGCTTGAAGGAGGCCCTCGAAGTTGGCATTGGAAAAGGCTCGGAAGCCTTGTCGAAAAAAGATGGCTTCTATAAAAGCGCCTACAAAATCCTTTTGCCGCCCGAAGCCCAAAAAGTGGCCAATAAACTGAAAAACGTGCCCGGCTTTGCGAACGTGGAAGAAAAAATCCTGGAGAAAATCAACCGTGGAGCCGAGGATGCAGCTAAAAAAGCCAAGCCAATCTTTGTGTCCGCTATCAAACAAATGACATTCACGGATGCCAAGAACATCTTGCTAGGTGAGCAAAACGCCGCCACGCAATTCTTGAACCGCACCACTTCGGATGCCTTGTACACGGAATTCAACCCGGTGATCGTGCAATCGCTCGATAAGTTTGAAGCCCGCAAATACTGGGCAGATGCGGTGAACGCTTACAATAAGATACCTTTTGTGGATAAAGCCAATCCGGACTTGGACGACTATGTAACGAAGCAGGCACTGAACGGCCTGTTCAAAATGGTGGAAGCAGAAGAGCTGAACATCCGCACCAATATTGCGGCACGCACTTCCGATTTGCTAAAGAAGGTGTTCGCTAGGCAGGACAAGAAGTAGTTGTCAGTTAGACAGTTGGCAGTTGGCAGTCAGAGACGGAGTTCAACGTCCTTAACTGCCAACTGTCAAACTGTGAACTTTTACTCAGCGGCCCGCTTTTCTTCCAGCTTGCGCTTGTCGTAATCCCTCATTCCTTCCTTAATCTCTTCCTCCACGGAACTACGTGCATTGTTGAACTCACGGATGCCCTTGCCAACGCCACGCATCAGTTCAGGTATTTTTTTGCCGCCGAACAACAGCAGCACCACGCCCAAGATGACGAGCAATTCCGTCATGTTTAGGTTGCCAAGGAACAGAAAAACATTTGTCATGTTGTTAATTATTTCAAGTTAGTGCCGTTTGGGTTCCAAATCAGCTGGCATGGCCACCTTCGCCGAACCCGCCCGGTTGATTTATTCTGCTATCTTTTTTTCTTCCAATTTGCGTTTGTCGTACTCACGCATTCCCTCCTTGAGCTCTTCTTCCACTGAGTTCTTTGCGTTGTTGAATTCACGGATGCCCTTGCCAAGCCCCCTCATCAGTTCAGGGATTTTTTTGCCGCCAAACAACAGCAGCACCACACCCAAGATGACGAGCAATTCTGTCATATTCAAATTTCCCATGTCAATTGATTTTTGAATTGAGGTTTCTTGCATTGCTCGAAATGAGCAATACTTCCCAAAGCCTCCAATTCGGTTATCAAACGATTACAAGCGAATACAAAAGTAAGACAATTCGGCTTCTTTAGCGGTATCCCTTGAAATTAAGATTCCTTTCGAACGGCAAGGTTTAATCGCCCTCTCTCAAAACGACTTTCCAAGCACTTTCCCTAGCATGGAGATTGACCTTTTACATGACCGCTTGTGCTAGCGGTCACTCATGTTTTATATTTTTCAAAATTTTCTGAAAGTTCGTTTTTTAAGAAATTTAATTTATTTAATTGATTTTCAATGATTTAAAAATATATTTTATCGTTCTTTAAAAATTAATTTGATTACAATCCCTTTTGTGTAAGATATTTTTTGTTTTTGTTTAACAAGTAATCTATCTTTGTGACGACAAAAAAATCATTCCACTTCTAAATATTGAATCCATGTCAGCATACGAGTTCAACAACAGGTTTTTCGAGCTTTCCCCGATTCTCAACGCCTTTGCCTACAACTTGACGCAGAACACGGATGATGCAAAAGACTTGTACCAAGAGACAGCCTTTCGTGCCATGTCCAACAGGGAGAAGTTCATGCCCGACACCAATTTCAAAGCTTGGGCATTTACCATCATGAAGAACATCTTCATCAACAACTACCGCAAAAAATCCAAGGCCAACACCATTTTTGACAGCACCGACAACCTGCACTACCTCAATTCGGGTGGCAGGCACGGCGAAAATGGTGGCGACACCACTATATTAATGAAGGAGTTGAAGGAACTGATAGAAAAACTGGACGAAAGCATCAAGGCACCATTCCTTATGCACTACCAGGGTTTCAAGTACCAGGAAATCGCCGACCACTTCAAACTGCCATTGGGCACCATCAAGAGCCGCATCTTCTTTGCCCGTAGGGAGCTGAAGGAGCAAATCAAGCGG
>JADLHE010000240.1 GCA_020848965.1 Saprospiraceae bacterium | reverse complement strand
TGGACTCCAAAATTCACCACAACAACCTTCTGAACAATATTTTAGCAAAAATCGAGGCCAATTACGCCGGGGCCGACGAGGCCATCATGCTCGACTCGAACGGCTTCGTGGCGGAGACGAACAGCGTCAATATTTTCTGCATCCGCAATGGGCAGGTGCTCAGTCCCACGCCCGATGCTTGCTTGCCGGGCATCACCCGTGGCCTCGTCATCGAAATCTGCAAGCAGAACGGGATACCGGTTTTGGAGCGGAACCTATCGCTCACCGAGTTCTACA
Source organism: Saprospiraceae bacterium (assembly GCA_020848965.1). Taxonomy (GTDB): domain Bacteria; phylum Bacteroidota; class Bacteroidia; order Chitinophagales; family Saprospiraceae; genus UBA6168. Next base: position 4,924 of record JADLHE010000240.1, on the reverse strand, counting down.
CCGCCGACGAAGTTTTCTGCACGGGCACGATGGGCGAGCTGACCAGGGTATCGGAAATTGACGGTCGTCAAATCACCAACAAAAGCAAACTGGAAGTGCTGGACGAGATTCAAGGGCATTTCAGGAAACTGACGATGGCATGGGGCACACCCATTGATTGAAACATTGTGGAAAAATAAATTTAACAAAACAACCAAGTAATTTACTCCCTTCCCATATTTGCGGCCGTTTGTGAAATGTTAAAACAATCACAAACGGTTTAGTTTTACTATTAGAACATCCAGCACCCTTTTGCAAATGGCTTCAGCCTACGGCAAAAAGGGGCAAAAACCGATTCAGATGATTACCAAACAGCCCACATACCGTGTGGCAAACTGCTCGTGCTTGCCTTTCAAACAATTCAAGTACCTGCTCCTACCAGTTTTTCTCCTTCTTTTCTCAATGCCGGGTTTTTCAGAAGACTACGAATGGGTCGGTGGCATCGGCAACTGGTCAGACCCCAACAACTGGTCGCCGAACACGGGCACGCCCACCAATGGCGACAACGTGACCATCAACAACGGGGTCGTGACGGCTGACGTGGAAGTGAACATCAACGACCTCTACCTCGGCGGTGGAACGCTGACCACCACCACCGCCAATACCCTTTACGTGGAGGGCTTTTTCAGTTGGACGGACGGCACCATCAACGGCAACGGAACCGTGGAAGTGACTTTTGAACTGTACGTGGAAGGCGGCACGACCAAGACCTTGGAGTCGGGGACGCTGCGGGTCACGGGTTCGCTGTACTTTACGGATGGCAATTTTGCGTTGGGCAGCGCAGCCACCGTGTCCGTGGAGGGCGGCGGCGGCTTCTACTGCAACCACTCCAATGACGCCACTATCGGTGGTGATGCTGGCGCAACGCTGCATTTCTCGGATGCCAGTATTTTTGAAAAAAACAGCGGCAGCATTACGACGATTGCCTGCTTTTTCTCCTCCTTCAGCACCAATCCTTCGCTGCTCCACCTCAATGCTGGCACTTTGGATTTTGCTGCGCAAAGTAGCAGCTCGTTTTCAAAAATGGACATCAGCCTCGGCAGTGGCACGGAGATGCGTTTCAGCGATGGCCTGCATTTTTTCAATAATGGAAACTCCTTGGGCGGCGGTGGCAAAATCATTGTCGCTGGCGCAACGGTGGTCTATAACTACCCGATTTCCATCGGTTGCAACCTCGATTTTCAGGGTGGAACGCTTGCCAGTTCTGCCAATGTCACGGTGGCCGGTCAGTTCGATTGGTCGGGTGGTTTTTTCTCCTCCACGGCAACTTGGACCATTCCCAATGCCCTCTATTTTAATGAATCAACACCTAAAACCCTACAATCGGGCACAATCAGTGTAACGGGGGATTGTTTTTGGAATGATGGCGATATTGCCATTGAAGCGGGAGCAAAACTGTCTATTCAGTCCGGGGCCATATTCCATGACCAACACAATGGCGACCAAAACCTGGGCAACGGCATTGGCGGCAGCTACGAGTTGAAAGGCCAGCACGTGAAGACTTCGGGGGCCATTACCTACCTTAAAACAAATATGAGCGGCTCGGTGAGTTCCATTCTTATGCTGAATGCAGGCACCGTGGCCTTACCGCTGGAATCTGCGGTGACGATGATTGGCAACACCGTACTTGGCGCTGGGACATCCGTGATTGTGCAAGATGGCGGCCCGCATAATTTCATTGGGGCCATCAGCAGCAGCGCAGGTTCCAGCCAGTTCCTCGTTACGGGCGGGGAGGTGGTCATCGCCGGAAACCTGACCACGAACCTGAACATCGAAGGCGGCAACACCATTGTAAATGCGGCCATTCACCCAATGAGCATGACCGTGACAGATGGCACCGTGGATGGGGTCGGCAATATTGACGTAGCGGGGAACTTGGTTTGGTCAACGGGCCAATTATTTGGTGCTGGCACGGTGAAGGTAAATGGCACCTCCACCTTTCAAGCAGGGTCAAGGTTGCTCTACGGCAAAAGCATCGAAATGAAGGGGAACGGCTTTTGGTACGGTGGCAGCTTTGAGTTTGGCCTTGCGGCCAACTTGATTGTGGGAGCCAATACCACCTTTACCATCAACCACGGCGGAAATACCATTGACGGCGAGGGTGGGGTAGTGAACAACGGGACGGTTATCAATCAGAGCTACTGCAATACGTTTGCGGCAGGCATTGATTTCACCAATATGGGCATGGTAAAAGGCAACGGCGGCTTGAACATGAGCATGTTGATGAACTACGACATGATTTCGCCCGGCTTTTCCCCGGGACAATTGACCATGCAGGGCTTCGACAATTACACGGGCACTTGCGAAATGGAACTCAATGGCACCACCCCCGGCACTTCCTATGACCAAATCGTCGTGAACGGCATGGGCACCCTCAGTGGCACTATCAAGGTGAAGTTCATAAATGGATACATGCCCACCGTTGGCAACCGATTCACTTTGATTGATTGCCCAAATTGCAGCGGCATGTTTGATATGGTGGACACCTCGCTTGCCGATTTGCCCGAAGACATGTACTGGGTGCAGAGCTACTCCGATGGCTTTGCGATGGAAGTGGCGGCTAGGCTGCTTCCTGTGGAATTGGTTGATTTTCAGGTGATTGTAAAAGAGCGGATGCCTGTACTCTTCTGGGAAACCGCCTCGGAAGTGGACAATGCAGGGTTTCAAGTGCAAAGCAGCCAAGATGGCCGAGTTTGGAAAAACCTAGCCTTCATCAAAGGAAATGGCAACGCCACCACTGCCCATATTTATAGCTATACCGACCATTCGGCCCAAGCTGGCGTGAATTATTACCGCCTTATGCAAACGGATTTTAGCGGACAAACAACCGCCTCCCCGGTGCGCTCCGCAAATTTGGAAGTTGGCAAGTTGAATCTCATCGCATTTCCCAACCCCGCCATTTCGGGGCATTCGATGACCCTATCGGTCAATCAAGCCTGGGAGACCATCACTGTGATGGACGTTTATGGAAGGCTGGTCAGGCGCTTTGTTTCGGATGAAAACGCCCAAGCAGCAGTCCTGCTCGAAGCTTTGGAGAATGGTATTTACTATGTCTCGGTGGTTTCATCAAAAAGCAGCTGTGTGCGCATGGTGGAATTCAATTGAGGAGAGGAAACTTAAAAATTTGGTCGGCAGATACCAGAAAGTCATCGTCTTCCTGAAATCATATTCCAAGGGCGGAACAGAAATTTTGCTTTGCAAAATTTTCGTTCCGCCCTTTTTTCATGAAAACTAGCGCACAGTATGTACTTCCAACTTCTCCGTTTGAATGGCCAAACCTGCATGGTGTCATTTTTTTAACACTACAAACTCCGGTCGGCATGGTTTTGGGAAATGCAGACAGCGCAGACAGAAAAAAGGTATAATTCAAATCAAAGGCACCGCACACAACAGATAAACTCGCTATCCTAAGTTCTGCAAAATCAGTTTGGTTTCCTTCCCCCTACTTCTTGCAAGCACATCTTTGAACAGCCACATTTCAATGTATTCGGTTTATTAAGTTTTGTTCGATGCACACGACGGTGCTTTGCCGGAGGCGTATCGTAACCTATTAAAAAATTATGAACATTTCATTCACCCAAACCTGCCGTCTCGGCAAGGGCTGGCACAGCTTTGCCATGCCTCTACTTATTCTACTTTCAATTCTCAGCTTACCCGACCTAGCCCGTGCAGGCACCTGTACTTGGGATGGCTCCGTTGGCGATTGGAGCGATGCCAGCAAATGGTCGCCCGCAGGCATACCCAGTTCCACCGACGATATTGTCATCAATGGCGGCTTGGTCACCTTGGATATAAGTGTGTCCGTGAATTCTTTGACGCTATCTGGAGATGCCACTTTGAGTGGAACAGAACCCATCGTCGTAAACGACTTCAACTGGGAATCCGGGAGCCTCAGCGGCTCGGGTGAGTTTCGGGTGAACGGCATTCTGACCATTTCAACCGTTGACAGCAAGACCATATCGGGCAAGGACTTGGGCTTGTATGGAACCGGAACTTGGGTGGAAGGTGATATCAATATCTCCAATGGCCGAACCTTTTTTATCGCATCGGGAGCATACTTCACAGCCTCCCATGAAAGTGACCAAACAATAGGTTCCGGCGCTTCCGGCACTATCAATATTGCCGGAACTTTCGATAAAACGTATGCATCCACCACCAATTTCACGGGCGTGCTAAACGTAAGTGGAGCGCTGCTGCTACAAGAAGGCGTGCTTCAGCCTTTGACGGTAGGTTCAGGTAGTTTTTCAGGCACCATAGACATTGCGGCCAACGCCAGCCTGCTGCTTTCAACGGGCACTTATGGCTTTTCAAACAGTGTAACTGGCGATGGAACCTTGGCGGTGGCTGGCGCTACCGCAAATTTTGAGGCGGGCAGTTCATTGACCACATCCCTGGACTTCACCACTGGGAATTTCAACAACAACACCAATTTGAGCCTTTCCGACCTGAGTTCCAGCGCTTCGGGTACCATTGGCGGCACTGGAAACACCACCGTTACTGGAACTTTTACCTGGTCTAGTGGCACCATTGCCGCAGGCGCCACAGTGACTTCCACCGGCAATGCCATTTTGGGGAGCAATAGCCCCAAAAGCTTGAACGGTACGCTGGTTGTTGAAGGCACAGCCGATTGGTCAAACGGCAACGTGAACATCGGCAGCGCTGGAATTTTGAGGGTGAACGCTAGCGGAACGATGACCATTACACACACAGGCTCAAGACTTATTGGAGGCACTACCAACGGGCTTTTTGAAATATTGGGCAATGTGACCAAAAACTCCGCTGGAACTACCCGTGTTCGCTGCAAATTGACGACAGAGGCTGGTTCCAATTTGGGTGTTGATGCTGGCATATTGTTCTTTGATACCAATAGCAGCAGTGAGTTTGG
>JADLHE010000239.1 GCA_020848965.1 Saprospiraceae bacterium | reverse complement strand
CAGCGGCGCAACAAAAACAGGTTTAGTTGACAACTGTTACTTTTAGCTTTGCAATTAAACCAATACCCAATTGGAACCAAAAAGACATGCCTTTTCGTTGCTTCCGCCGAAGCAAAAAAGGGCACGAAAGTCCGTATTTACATCTTTTTGAATGGATAAACGCTTAGTAAAAGTAGCGCAGGAGCTGAATGTGGGCACTCAGACGATTGTGGATTTCCTTGCAACCAAGGGGCACCACATCGAAAACAAGCCAACCTCCAAGGTCACGGAGGAGATGGAGGGCCTATTGCTCAAGGAGTACCAAAAGGACATGGCCGAGAAGGTGAAAGCCGACTCAATGACTATTGGTGTGCGCCCTCCCCTCATCAAAAAGGAGCCACTTGCACCGCTTCTGAAGCGGGAGCCACTCGCTCCTCCTGCCCCATTGACACCACCGCCTGCTGTCAAGAAAGAGGATTTGCTACCCAAAACCCCTGTGACCAGCCAGCCAGCGGAGCCTGTTGCACCACCACCACCACCTCCGCCGCCTCCACCCCCTGTTGTCGAAGCGCCAGTACAGCCACAACCGGAAGCGGAGAAGCCTGTGGTGCCTCCAGTGGAAGAACCACCAGCTAGGCCACAAGTCGGCGGACTTGTGATCAAGGGCAAAATTGACCTTGACAGCAAAGGGATGCCCATCAGGCCCAAAAAAGAAGTACCTAAGCCGGAACCAGAACAGGTCGCAGCGCCGCCAGTCATTGAACCAGAAAAGCCCGTTGCTGTTGCCGTCCCTGATAAGGACGAAAAGCCAGACCCCACGCCAGAAAAACCGGCCGAGCCTGTCAAAGTGGTGGCGACCCCAGCCGAAGAACCACCAGCCGAAACAGACGACCTCGTGAGGATGAACACCCCAGAACTTCGGGGTTTGAAAATCCTTGGAAAAATAGACATCGAAAAACGCAGGGAGCCAGCCCCTAAACCAGCTGCAAGGGGTGGTGAAAACCGTGGTGCGGGTGGCAATCGTGGCGGCGATAACCGTGGTGGTAATCGTGGCGGCGACAACCGTGGCCCCGGTGGTGACCGTTCGGCTGCACAGCCTCGCCCAGATGGTAATCGCCCAAGGCCAGTAGCTTCCTCTACGGAAGGTGGCCAAGCAGGTGGTGCAAACAGTGCAGATGCTCGCCACAAGCGCAAGCGCAAAAAAGTTGCTCCGCAAACTGCGCAACCACAGCAAGGCCAAGGTGCTCCTAACCAATCTCAAGGCGGCAGTGGCGACCGCAGGAGAAGGGGAGGAGAACCTGCCCGTGAAGTCTCTGGCAAAGAAGCCGAAGACCAAATCCGCCGGACAATGGCCTCCCTTTCAGGGGCGGGCAAGAAGAAGCGCCAAAAAATGCGCCGTGAAACCCGTGAACGCATCCGTGAAAAACAGGAGCTGCGGGACATGGAGGGCCAATCCGACAAGCTGGAAGTAACCGAGTTCGTAACGGTTCAGGAGCTTGCGAACATGATGGATGTGCCTGCTACTCAGGTCATTATGACTTGTATGAGCCTTGGCGTGTTCGTGTCCATCAACCAGCGTTTGGATGCAGAACTCATCGAATTGGTGGCCAGCGAGTTCGGCCACGAGGTGCAGTTCATCAGCGTTGAAGACCAAACAGATTTTGAAGACGAAGAAGCAGAAGCAGAAGAAGACCTCAAGCCACGTTCCCCTATCGTTACGGTGATGGGCCACGTTGACCACGGTAAAACTTCGCTGCTGGACTATATCCGTAAAGCAAACGTAGTTTCCGGTGAGGCGGGCGGTATCACCCAGCACATTGGTGCTTATGAGGTGAACGTCAATGAGCGCTCCATCACGTTCTTGGATACACCGGGTCACGAGGCGTTCACCGCCATGCGTGCAAGGGGTACGAAGGTGACGGACATTGCCATCATCGTAATTGCTGCCGACGACAACGTGATGCCTCAAACAAAAGAGGCCATCAGCCACGCACAGGCAGCCAATGTACCGATGGTTTTCGCCTTCAACAAAATAGACAAACCAGGTGCTGACCCCGGTCGCATCAAGCAAGAACTGGCCAGCATGAACGTCCTCGTTGAAGAGTGGGGCGGTGTGCACCAAAGCCAGGAAATCTCCGCCAAATCAGGCCTAGGCATCAAGGAACTGCTCGAAAAAGTGGTGCTAGTAGCCGACCTCGCCGACCTGAAGGCCAACCCAGACCGCAATGCGATGGGTACAGTATTGGAAGCCTCGCTCGACAAGGGCAAGGGCTATGTGGCCAAGATGCTCGTGCAGACTGGCACACTCCATATCGGCGATTCTATGGTGGCTGGTGAATATTCCGGCAAGGTAAAGGCCATGTTCAACGAACGGGGCCAAAAAGTGACAGAGGCAGGCCCATCGGCTCCAGTATTGGTACTTGGTCTTGGCGGAGCGCCTACAGCGGGCGAGCGTTTCAAAATCATGGACGACGACTCGGAAGCCCGTCAATTGGCTTCCAAGCGGGCGCAAATCAACCGGGAACAAGCCACCCGTGCCACCAAGCGTATCAGTCTCGATGAAATCGGACGCCGTTTGGCTTTGGGCACCTTCAAAGAGCTTAACCTCATCGTCAAGGGCGACGTGGACGGCTCCGTTGAGGCACTTTCCGACTCGCTCATCAAGCTGTCGCTCGAAACCGTCAACGTCAACGTCATCCACAAAGCGGTCGGCCAGATTGTCGAATCCGACGTACTGCTCGCCTCTGCTTCCGATGCCATCATCCTTGGCTTCCAAGTGCGCCCATCCGTATCCGCCCGCAAGCTGGCCGAACGGGAAGGCGTGGAAATCAAGATGTACTCCATCATCTACGAAGCCATCGAGGAAATCAAATTGGCCATCGAAGGTCTCTTGGAGCCAACCAAGGAAGAGAAAATCGTGGCCAACGTGGAAATCCGGGAGGTTTACAAAATCAGCAAAGTGGGTACCGTTGCAGGTTGCTACGTGCTGGACGGCAAGCTCACCCGCAACACCCATATCCGGGTGGTCAGGGATGGTATCGTTATCTTCCCAACGAGGGAGGGCTCCAACGGCAGGCTCGGTTCGCTCAAACGGGTGAAAGAAGACGTGAAAGAAGTCAAATCCGGCATGGAATGCGGTATGACCATTGACAACTTCAACGACATCAAAGTCGGCGACATCGTTGAAGGCTACGAAATCACGGAAGTGAAGCAGAAATATGGTGGGTAATGCCCATCGGGGAATCTGTGGCCGAGCTAAATATCGGCCACAGGTTTTTTCCTGCATCGCAATAGGCTCAATTCAAAACACCAAGGTAAATTTGGAGCCTTTTCCCATCTCGCTTTCCAATAGCACCCTTCCCCCGTGCGCCTTTACAATCTGCGCCACGTAACTCAGCCCAAGCCCGAAACCTTTGGCTTGCACTTCTTCTGAGGGTATCCTATAAAATTTATCGAACACCAGTTTTTGCTGTGCTGCGTCAATGCCGATGCCTTGGTCGCTGATGGAAATGTGCAAGTGACGTCCGACATTTTCCGTCGAAACCGTGATGGTGGGCTCCATTGGGCTGTATTTCAAGGCATTGTCCAAAAGGTTGAGCAGGGCGTTTCTCAAATGTCCGGCATCCACTTCCGCAATATCGTTTGAAGCCTTCAACTGGAGCCTAAGTGAGCCGTTTCTGGCCTCGGCAAGCGGCGTATATTCATCGGCAAGCTCTTCAATCAGGCGGTGAATGCTGGTGCGTTCCTTGTGCAAATTGTGGTGGGCACTTTCAAGGCTTGCCAGTTCCAGTACCTTTTCAACGTGCTTTTTCACCTTATCATTCTCGTTATCAACAATTTGCAGGAACCCCTTCGCTCGTTGCACATCGCCTTTTTCAAGGCTTTCATTTGCCATTTTGCTGGAAAGTGAGATGGAAAAGGCAGGGGTTTTCAGCTCATGGGTCAAATTATTGATAAAATCATTTTTGATGGCGTTGAGCTGCCTTTCTTTTCGCAGGATATTGAGCAACAGCAAAAAGCAACTCAAGATGGCCAACAGACTCAGTGCGGAGAGTGCCACCAGATTGCGGAGCCGCCCCAATAAATAGCCGAACAGGTTGAACATATCTATGTGCAAGACCGACTCGAAATGGCAGTTGCCAACGATATGGCTGCCGAGTTTTACCTGATATTCCCCAAAATTG
>JADLHE010000238.1 GCA_020848965.1 Saprospiraceae bacterium | reverse complement strand
GTCCGATTTTTTCAGCTTGCCTGTGCCTTCCCTTGCGAGGTCTGGCCCGGTGCGCTTGCTGCCCCAGAGGAACGGGCGGTCATAAATAAACTCTCCGCTCTTTGAGTACTCACCATAGCGCTCGGTCTCGAAGCGGAACGGGCGAACCATTTGCGAGTGGCAGCCCACGCAGCCTTCCCGCACGTAGAGGTCACGACCCTGGAGTTCAAGCGGGGTGTAAGGTGTCACGCTGGCGATTTTCGGAACGTTGTCGTCAATCCACCACATCGGGAACAGCTCGACCATACCGCCGATGAGCACCATCACCAAGCTGGCCACGAGCATCTGCATTGGGCGGCGCTCAATCCAACTGTGCCAGTGTTTTTTGGCACCAGTACCAATATGTTGTTTCGGGAAAGCAGGTGCTTCCGCAAATTCGTTGTCTGCACAAGTTGCGCCAGCAGTTGTTTTCAACAAATTGTAAACACCAAGTATAACGCCCGTCAGGTAGATGGCACCACCAAGCGCACGGATGGCGTACATCGGAATTATCTGCGTCACCGTTTCGAGGAAGTTCGGATAGGTGAGGAAGCCATCAGGTGTAAAGTCACGCCACATCAAGAACTGCGTCACACCACCCCAATACAAGGGTATTGCATAGAAAATGATGCCCAGCGTTGCCAGCCAGAAGTGGATATTGGCAAGGTTGCTGGAGTGGAGTTTTGTATTGAAAATTCTTGGGATGAGCCAGTACAGCACGCCAAATGTGAGCATACCGTTCCAGCCAAGGGCGCCTACGTGTACGTGGGCGATGGTCCAGTCGGTGTAGTGCGTCACGGCGTTGAAGGACTTGATGGACATCATCGGGCCTTCAAACGTGGACATACCGTAGGCGGTCACTGCAACCACCATGAACTTCAGGATAGGGTCTTGACGCACCCGGTCCCAAGCACCACGCAAGGTGAGCAGACCATTAATCATACCACCCCAAGACGGAGCGATGAGCATCAGCGAGAATACCATGCCCAACGACTGTGCCCAGTCGGGCAGCGAGGTGTAGAGCAAGTGGTGAGGGCCAGCCCAGATGTATATAAATATAAGTGCCCAGAAGTGAACGATGGACAAGCGGTAGCTGTACACCGGACGGTTGGCGGCCTTCGGCATGAAGTAGTACATCAGGCCGAGGTAAGGCGTGGTGAGGAAGAACGCCACAGCGTTGTGGCCGTACCACCATTGCACCAAGGCCTCCTGCACGCCAGAGAAAATACCGTAGCTGTGCAAGCCGCTCGTAGGCAATTCAAGGTTCCGCACGATGTGCAAGAGCGCTACCGTAATCCACGTGGCGATGTAAAACCAGATGGCCACGTAGAGGTGCTCTTCCCGCCGCTTGAGGATGGTGCCGAACATGTTGACGCCGAAAATGACCCATACCAAGGTAATGGCAATGTCAATCGGCCAAACCAGTTCGTTGTACTCGCCGCTGGTGGTGAAACCGAACGGCAGCGTCAGTGCAGCGCTCACGATGATGAGCTGCCAGCCCCAAAAGTGCAGGTTGCTCAGCAGGTCGCTGAACATCCGGGCTTTCAGTAGCCGTTGTAGGGAATAATAAACGCCCATGAAAATACCGTTGCCCACAAAGGCGAAGATGACGGCATTGGTGTGCAAGGGCCGCAAACGGCTAAAGGTCAGGAATGGCAGGTCGAGGTTGAGTCTGGGAAAAACCAGCTCCAACGCAATCCAAAGCCCGACCAACATACCCACGATGCTCCAAAGCATGGTGGCGTAGGCGAATTTTTTGACAATCTTGTTGTCGTAATGAAATTGTTCTACCTGTGTCATAATTGATTCGTCGTTGTCAATGATTGTCTAACCCCATTTACTTGGAGTCATTTATGGTTGGTTGATTATCAACTAATTGTGTCGGATTGGAATCTGCCAGCGGAAGCCCTGCCATTTTGTCGTCGAGCAGTATGCGCACTGATGGTGTGTAGTCATCCTCATACTGACCCGTGCGCACCGCCCAGAAAAAGGCTGCCAAAAAACCTAGTGCGAGCAGCAGGCTGGCGGCGATGAGAAAGAAAATGATTTTCATGTGAGATGTATTTTTCGAAATCAGTCGTTGAATGGGCTTGCTTTATACAAAACTCCCCTTACAAAGGGCTAATGCTCAATCACTTCTGAAATCGGGTGCAAGGTAGGTGGGGTAAAAAAGCTGCCAAGTGAGGTTAATCAGCAGGCATAGTGACTTTTGTCATGGACTAGCGCTGATGCACGCATTTATCTTTGCCTCGATTAAACAGGGTTTTTTGGTCACATAGGTTAGTTTTCGAAAACCCGTCGCCCCGACACTAGTGTCGGGGCGGCGGGTTTCTTTTTTGGTGGCATTTTGAAATTGCGCTATGATTTCTCCATCCCGTCAAAAAACAAAATATTCCAACGCATTCTATTTTCAACACGAACCACTCGCAACCAAAAGTCAGTCAAAAACAGTGACCTTGGTCAATACAATTTGCGGCACACAAGGGATAACTTTGCCAGTACATCACCATTTTTATGGTTCTACTGCTGTGTCGTTTACCATTCTTTTTCCCAAGGCAATGTGCAGCGCAAGAGCAATGGACCATGAGACAATGAACCTACGTAGCAATGAAGAAAATTATCTTTCCTACCGACTTTTCCCCCGCAGCGGCCAATGCGTTCCGTTACGCTGCCGAACTGGCCAAGGCTGTGGATGCCCAACTTGACGTGCTGAACGTCTATAACCTGCCCGTCATTGACGCCACCAACCTGCCCGCTGGCTACGTTGAGCAGATGCTGGAAGAAAAGCAGGTGCTGGTGAAGGAAAAACTGGAAGCATTTGTTGCGGAGCAAAAAGATGCCCCAATAGGCGAGCTAATGCCGGTTTATGGGGTGTTCATCCCGGAAGAAATCCGGGACATCGTTCGCTCAGGGGATTATGACCTCGTGGTGATGGGCACCCGTGGCGAGCACAATGCCATGGAAAAAGCCTTGGGCAGCATCACTACCTTCACGATGATGAACGCTGGCTGCCCCGTGCTGGCCATTCCAGATGGTGCCACTTGGCAAGACATTGATTATGTGGCTTTTGCCACCGATTTTTTGCCGCACGAGCAGCAAGCCGTGGCCCAGTTGATGGATTTTGCCAAAAAGGTTTCAGCGGAGGTATATTTCGTACACGTGGAGACCAAGCCCAACCTCGGCACCATGCAGGACTACGTGACGCTATCCAATTACCCTTATAAATTCACGGATTTTGCCATCGTGAACAGCCCAACCGTACAGGAAGGCATTGACAATTTCATCAAGGAAAAACATATTGACCTGCTGGCGCTTTACATCCCCAAGCGCAGGTTGTGGGAGCGCCTGTTCCACAGCAGCTTCACGAAGAAAATGGCATTTCACGCCAAAACGCCATTGCTCGTATTCCACGAATAGCCTTATTTCTGGGGCTTTTGCACCTATTTAATAGCTATAAAAGTATCGCCACTAGGCGGGACACTATGATTTGGGGTCTTTGAAAAATTGCTGTGCAATTTTCCAAAGACCCCTTGATAATCCTTTTGGGAAGCAACAGCAACCCCGTTGGCCCAACTCCCTGTCTGCCGACAGGCAGGAAAATTCATAACTCACCACTCATAACTCATAACTACCTACCCCGCCCATCCTTCCCTATCCAAACTCCGGTATTGTATGGCTTCGGCAATATGCTCAATCTTAATCTCCGAACTGCCCACCAAGTCGGCACTGGTGCGGGCCACTTTCAGGATGCGGTCATAGGCACGGGCCGATAGCTTTTGCACCTCCATCGCCTTTTTCAGCAGGGCCGTGCCAGCTTGGTTCAGTTGGCAGACCTCCCGCACGAGGCGGCTCGGCATCTGCGCATTGCAAAACACACCTTTATATTCCTTGAAACGCTCGGCCTGTATCTCCCTGGCCTTGATGACGCCTTCGGCAATCTCCTTGCTCGTTCTGGCGGGGGCGTCGTATTTGGCCAGTTCCTCGTATGAAACGGGCGTCACCTCCACGTGCAGGTCAATGCGGTCGAGCAGTGGGCCACTGATTTTGCTCAGATAGCGCTTCACCACAGCGGGGCCGCAGACACAGTCCTTCGTGGGGTGGTTGTAGTAGCCGCAAGGGCAGGGGTTCATACTGGCCACGAGCATGAAATTGGCGGGGTAGTCAATGCTCACCTTCGCCCTCGAAATCGTGACCCGGCGCTCCTCCATCGGCTGGCGCATCACCTCCAGCACCGAGCGCTTGAACTCCGGCAATTCGTCCAAGAACAACACGCCGTTGTGCGCCAGTGAAATCTCGCCCGGCATCGGAATGGAGCCACCACCCACGAGCGCCACATCGCTGATGGTATGGTGCGGTGAACGGAACGGGCGGTTTGAAATCAGGGAAGACTCAATGGGAAGCACCCCGGACACCGAGTGTATTTTGGTGGTTTCCAACGCCTCGACCAGCGACAGCGGTGGCAGGATGGTGGGCATACGGCGAGCGAGCATGGTCTTGCCAGCGCCCGGCGGCCCGATGAGAATGGCGTTGTGGCCGCCAGCAGCAGCGATTTCGAGCGCCCGCTTCACGTTGTCCTGGCCTTTTACATCGGAAAAATCCACGTTGAAAATCTCTTGGTTTTGGGCAAACTCCTCACGGGTATCCACCACTGTTGGTTCGAGTTGCTTCCGGCCATTGAGGAAGTCCACGGCTTCGAGTAGGGTGGTCACTCCATAAACATCGAGGTTGTTCACAATGGCGGCCTCCCTCGCATTTTGCTTTGGCAGGATGATGCCCTTGAACTTCTCGGCCCGTGCTTGAATGGCGATTGGCAAGGCCCCCTTTATTGGCCGCAGGCTGCCATCGAGCGACAGCTCGCCCATCATGATGTACTTGTCCAGTTCCGAGTTGCTGATTTGCTCTTGGGCGGCCATGATGCCCACGGCAATGGGCAGGTCGTAGGAGGAGCCTTCCTTTCGGATGTCGGCGGGGGCGAGGTTGACCACCATTTTCATGCGCAGCATCTGGTATTTGCTGCTTTTCATGGCAGATTCGATGCGTTGGAAGCCTTCCTTCACCACGTTGTCGGGGAGGCCGACAAGGAAGTACCAAGGGCCTTGGGTCGGGGGTTGGCCGCCTGCGTTTACTTCTACGGTGATGGTTTGGGCATCAACGCCATGCACGGCGCTGGCATAGGTTTTTACGAGCATTGGGTTTTCTCATGGTTGTAAGAGTTGTAGGATTCGGGTTTCATCGCTGCCAACCCTCGTGTTTTTGTTTTTGCTTGAAACAGCGCATTTGCTGAAAGCACCAAATATCATTCAAAAACCAGAAAGCAAAAGCTTTTCGGGCGCAAAAAATCTGTTTTGCGGTGGCTACCCCTTCTTTTCCCATGTCCGTATTAGCTCCGGCAATTGCCGCAAGGCAGCCAACTCCCGCTGCCGCACCCTGATTTCCTCGGCGGGAATACCAAAATAGGCTTTCCCGCCCTCCAAGTCTTTCGATACACCCGACTTGGCACTCACCACGGCTCCCGCCCCGATGCGCACCCGTGCGGCCACGCCCACTTGCCCGTACAGCACCACGCCGTCTTCGAGGATGGCCTTGCCGCCCACGCCCACCTGCCCGGCCAGCAAGCACCGCTTCCCGATGACCGCTCCGTGGCCTACATGCACTTGGCAATCCAGCTTGGTGCCTTCGCCAATGACCGTATCGCCCGACACACCCTTGTTGATGGTGCAGCCAGCGCCGATTTCTACATGGTCTTCGAGGATGACCCGCCCGCCGGAGCGCCATTTCTTGAAGCCGTCCGCATTTTTTTGAAAATAAAAAGCATCCGTGCCAATGATGGCCCCGGCCTGTATGTTCACGTGGTGACCGATTTGGGTATAATCGCCGATATAGGCATTGGCTTGTACGTAGCAGTTGTGGCCAATGACGACATGGTGGCCGATGACCACGCCCGGCTCTATGATACTCGATGGATGAATGCTGGCACTCTCGCTGATACTGGCGCTCAGGGGCCTAAAGGGGCGGTGCTCCCGCACTATCGAGTCATATGCTTCGAACGGGTTATTGCAGAGCAAGAGCACTTTGCCCTCCGGGCAATCCACCGTTTCATTCAAAAAAACAAAACTGGCCGCCGATTCGAGTGCCTTTCGGAAATACTTTCGGTTGTCCACGAAAGTAATATCGCCCGGCTGGACTTTGTGGATTTCGTTGATGCCCGTGGCAAGCAAGGTGCTATCGCCGAGGATGGTGGCCCCCGTTTTGCGGGCAATATCAAGGATGGGAATCGGGTGCGGTAATTTCATGGTAATACGGTGGTTGGTTGTCGGTGGTCGGTGGACGGTGGTCGGGGGACGGGGGACGGGGGATGGTAGTTGGTAGTTGGTTGTCGGTTGTCGGTGGACGGGGGACGGTGGTCGGGGGACGGTAGTTGGTTGTTGGTAGTCGGTTGACGGGGGCCGACAACCGACTACCGACCACCGACTACCGTAAACCGTCAACCAATCCAGCCTTTTGTTGCCAAATACTCGGCTATTTGCACGGCATTGGTAGCGGCGCCTTTGCGGAGGTTATCGGCCACAATCCAGAGGTTGAGACCGTTTTCGATGCTCTCGTCCCGACGGATGCGGCCCACGAAGACCTCGTCCTTGTGGCGGGAGAAAAGCGGCATCGGGTACTTGAAATTGTCCACATCATCCACGACGATGAGGCCGGGCGCAGTTTCGAGCAGGTGGCGCACCTCGGCCAGTTCGAAGGGCTTCGTGAACTCCACGTTCACCGATTCGGAGTGGCCGCCCAGCACGGGAACCCGCACGGTGGTGGCAGTGACGGCGATGCTGTCGTCGCCCATGATTTTCTTGGTTTCGTTCACCATTTTCATCTCCTCCTTGGTGTAGCCGTTTTCGGTGAAAACGTCAATATGGGGCAGCACGTTCTCGAAGATTTGATACTTATAGGCCATTTCCTCCGGTGCTGGCTCGAAGCCTTTTTGCTCCAACTGGTATTGTTTCACGGCCTTTACGCCCGTACCCGTGATGCTCTGGTAGGTGCTCACCACGACCCGCTTGATATTGAATGCCTTGTGCAAAGGCTCCAGCGCCACCACCATTTGGATGGTAGAACAGTTGGGGTTGGCGATGATTTTGTCCTCCGGCGTGAGCACGTGGGCGTTCACTTCCGGCACCACCAGCTTCTTGGTGGGGTCCATGCGCCAGGCCGAGGAATTGTCAATGACCGTGGTACCGACCTCGGCAAACTTGGGCGCCCACTCCTTCGAGGTGCTGCCGCCAGCCGAAAAAATGGCCACATCGGGGCGGGCGGCGATGGCTGCCTCCATGCTCACGATGGCGTACTCCTTGCCGTTAAAATGGATGGGCTTGCCCACAGAGCGTTCAGAGGCAACGGGCAAAAACTCCGTCACCGGGAACTTGCGCTCCTGCAACACTTCCAACATGACCGTGCCTACCAGTCCGGTGGCCCCAACAACCGCAACTTTCATTTCACTAAAAATTTTTGTGTGTGCCACAGGTCAAGGACGAGTTACCCCAGCCCTTGCGCCTGTTTTGTTGAAATTAAGTTGGCAAAGATAAGGGCTTGCAGGTTTCCAGCATGGAAAATCAAAAAGCGGTACAACGCCAGTCGGCCAATCCGCCACATTTAGAAAGTCGCTACCCCTCAAACCCCTCAAACCCCTCAAACTCATCAAACCCCTCAAACCCTTCAAACCCCTCAAACCCTTCAAACCCCTCAAACAATTCAAACCCCTCAAACCCCTCAAACTCCCCGAACAAAACCAAAACCGCTATCTTGCGGCGCAAAATTGTTTTAATCAAAAACACTGTATCCATGTCCCGACTTCTACTGTTCTGTTCGATGTTTGCCTTGGCAAGCCTCTCCTATGGCCAAGACTTCAGCTTTGGCTTCAAAACCGGCCTCAATTTCAACGAAATAAAGGGCGAAGCCGAGGAAGGCGCCAACGTCTCCGAGACCTTCGACCGCAACGTGGGCTTCCACTTCGGGGCCACTTTTGCCTGGAACATGACCGACCTCATGGGCCTTCGGGGCGAGTTCATGTACAGCCAAAAAGGCACAAGGCGCAGCTTCAAGGGCGATTCCTACTATAATTTCGTCACCACCGACGATAGAATCATGAACACGACGGGCTTTCGCAGCCAAGAGCTGAGCGTCAACAATTCCTATATCGAAATACCCGTAACCTTTTATGTGAAGCCAGTGCCGAAAGTGGAAATCTACGGCGGGGCGAGCTTTGGCTTTTTGGTCAGCTCCACGGCCTTCGGCAATATAGAAATGAGCAACATCGTGGACGATATTGGCTCGCCCACCACGCCCAGCACCATTGACCACGAGCTGAATTTCAACTTTTTCACCGACAAGCCCGGCGAAAGAACCCTCGGCGACCCCGCTTCCACCATCAAGATAAAGAACGAAAACGTGCCCTACCCACAGACTGCCGGAGCCTATTACGAGTTCCAGGAAGACCGGGGCAAGCTCTACAAGGGCATAGACCTGGGGCTGGTGGGCGGCATCTCCTTCTACCTGAGCCGGAGCCTTTATGTATCTGGCCGCCTCAACTACGGCTTGATGGACATCACCAAGACCAAGGCGGACGTGTCGCTTTCTGCACTGGACAAAGACAAAAACTTCATCACCCGCAACGACGACGACCACAACGTGTCCATTCAGGCTTCGATTGGGTTCTCGTTCTAAAGCGGCGGAGCCTAGTCCACCTTCACCAGTTTCCCGGTGCCCAATACCCGCTCGGCCTGCCCCGGCAGGCAGGCCTGCCCCGGCAGGCAGGCATCCCGTACCTCCCAGAAGTACAGCCCCGGCGCTATGCCCTCCAGCCCGACCACGCTCCAGCCGGGCATGAGGCGCTGGGTGAGTACCACCTGCCCGGTGGTGGTGCGCAAGGTGAGCATGGCCTGCCGTGGCAGGTAGCCCTCGCCGATACGGAAATTGGTGGCCGACTGGGCGGGGTTGGGGAAGACGGATACCACAGGTTGCGATGGACGCTTGTCTTGTTCTGTGGCGGCAGAGGTGCCGAGCTGGAGCGTACTGCAAAAAGTATCCTCTCCATTTTCGTTGCTCACCGTTAGGCAGACCTCATAGACCCCATCCGATAGGAACTGATGGGTGGGGCTACTTTGGATGCTGCTTGTGCCATCCCCAAAATCCCAGGCCCAGGCCGATGGCTCGTAGTAGCTCAGGTCGGTGAAGCGCACCCGCAGGTAGTTGATGGAATCTTGGTCGTAACGGTACTTGGCCACGGGGTAGTTGTTCAGGCCGAGCGTATCGCAAGGGGAACCGTCCAAGGGGCCGAGGCGGTAGTTGGGGAAATTGGGCATGGAAGCAGCGTTGTAGGTGGGCAGCGTGATGCCGTGCTGCTCCACCATGCAGTCGGGGTACGGGAGGTTGGGCTGATGGATGACGTGGAGATAGTGAACACCACTAGGAGAGTCCAAATATATTTTGCCGTCCGGTGCTGCTTGACCAAGGTGAAAATGTGTTGGAATATTGCCATCGGTAAAACCATCGTACTCGGCGGCCACCACTTTGGAGGAAGCTATATTGTCTGCCCATAGGTCATATTGCCAGACAATTTTCTGGTGCGAGACATATGCAAAACGGGAATTGGGGGAAACCGAAACCCCACCAGCCCCAGCTTCATGGATATATTTGATTTGTTTATGGTTTGACAAAAATCCCGTGCACCTGTCAAAATCAAAGATATCCAGATAATCCGTATCTTCGATAGTGCCTACAAGGCTGTTCCTGATATATTTGGTGCCATCCGGGGTGAAGGTTGCCTGACCTATACCGACAAGCGGTACGGGTAGGCCCACTTGATAGGTGCCAAGGTTTTGGACGCCTTCGGGCGTAACGAGTATCCTGTAGTAGCTATTCTTTTTGTACTCGTTTGCGACCAACCACCAATCACGGCCATTTGCGTGGCGTACTGTGGTCACTTTTCCTATCACTAATGTGTCTTCAACGATTATGGTGTTTTTATCCTCAACGATCCCATTGCCATTGTCATAATCCATGTCGATAAGGCTGTAATAAAGATGGTCGGTATGTTGCTCAATGTACAAATCGGCATAATCCCGGTCGGAATGGAACAAGAAATACCTGTTCGAGCCATCTGGGTGTGGGACAATTATCGCTCCTTGGTCCATGAAATAGCCGTCGTCCGAGTCATCATTGTATTGGCCAGGGTTAAGGCCCAGCCCATTCCACATTGGCTGGTGATTGTGGCTGGCCACCCATTTTCCATTCGTGTAGAACTGGAGTTCCCCTTGTTCATTACAGACACTAGCATTTGTCTGGTTAAATTCCATGTTGTGGTGCTGGTAATGGATATTGGGCGGGTCAAAATTGAAGTCCATTATTGTGCCTCCCCAGCCAGTGTTGGGGTTGTTGGTGCTTTCGTAGCCGAATAACCAGATGTAGTCACGGTTTTGCGCCGAGCATTCCAACAAACAAAGCAGCAAAAAGAGAAAATAAACGAGTCGTTTTTTCATACCGAAGGTTTAGGCTAAAAGACTTTCATCCCTCACTCCACTACAATCAACTTGCCAGTTCCCAAAACCCGCTTATCATCTTTCACCTCCCAGAAGTACAGCCCCGGCGCTATGCCCTCCAGCCCGACCACGCTCCAGCCGGGCGTGAGGCGCTGGGTGTGTACTACTTGCCCGGTGGTGGTGCGCAAGGTGAAAAACCCTTCTATTAATTCGCTTGGCATTTCCAATTCAACAAAATCCTTGGCCGGGTTTGGAGCTAGTTTTAAAGTTATCCTTCCTTCCACTTCCCCAACCGCACTCACCCCTAATGTATCACAAGGGCTGCCCTCCAAGGCTCCTAGGTTGAAATTGGGGAAGTTGGGCATGGAGAAGGCTGTTTGGGCCGGCAATTCAAAACTATGCTGCTGTAAATCACAGGTTAAGCCTTTTTCATTTGGGGAGTTTATAACGTGCAATAAATTTGTACTATTTCCTGAGCATATATAAATTTTACCATCTGGCGCTAATTGCGGCAGATGAAATGTCGTTTTTAAGGGGTTTTGAAAGCCATCATATACTGCCACAATTTCCTTGGATGATGAGATATTGGCAGATTGAAAGTCATACTGGTAAACATAACTCATTGAAGAGACGTATAAAAACCTGGAATTCGGAGAAAAAGCTAACCCACCAGAGTAAGCGCTGTCTTGGTAATTGATTTTTATTTGGTTCTGTAGAAATCCATTACACCTGTCAAAATCAAAAATATCAATATCGTTTCCCAGTTCATACCCCAGCAAGTTTAACAAAACATATTTATTGCCATTAGGAGAATAAACAGCTTGACCTAGTCCATGCCTTATCTTTGAATCCACTTCAAATTCACCCAGATTGTGTATCCCATCCACGTCAAACAAGAATCTAAGAAAAGTATTGGAGTCGGCCTTGCCCAGTAATATCCACCAGTCCCTACCATTTGCATGGCGGCACGCCGTTATTTTTCCCCAATCTAAATACTCGCCTTCCAAGATTACTTGATTCTTTTCTACCACAAGGCCATTGCCCTGATTCTTTGAAATATCCACTTTTGAATAATAAAATTTTGAGGACAACTCATCAGGGAACAGTTCAAAAAGGGCTTTGTAAAATACGTAATAAATATTGGGTTTACCGGGAAGCGGCAATATCATCACAATTTGAGGCATATTTGAGCCCTCTGGCGCAGAACTTCCCAATAATCCTAAGTCAAGCCCACTACCATTCCACATTAAGCTATGATTAGCGCTTGCCAAATATGCGCCATTGGTGTAAAACAACAAGTTACCCAATGTATCGCAAATGCTCGCATTGGCAGAGAATTGCAACATATTGGAATTGGTATGGGTCAAGTTGACTGGGTCTGTGGAAAAGTCGAATTTTGTTCCCCCTTCATTACCTGTACTGATTATCCATTCATTGTCCCTAAGCGACTGAGCTTCCAACCTGGCTATTGAAAGTGACAGGCAGCAAAACAAAAGCAATGAGAGGGAGGCTCCCCTCCCTCTCATGCTTGGTTTAGCGCAATATGGCCAATTTTTCAACTGCAATGATTTTTTCATCATCCATGATTTTACAGAAATAGAGGCCATTCGCAAGGTTTGATATCGGGACGGTCTTGCTGCTGGCGCTACTGTCCCTCACTCCACTACAATCAACTTGCCAGTTCCCAATACCCGCTTATCATCTTTCACCTCCCAGAAGTACAGCCCCGGCGCAATGCCCTCCAGCCCGACCACGCTCCAGCCGGGCGTGAGGCGCTGGGTGTGTACTACTTGCCCGGTGGTGGTGCGCAAGGTGAGCATGGCCTGCCGTGGCAGGTAGCCCTCGCCGATGCGGAAATTGGTGGCCGACTGGGCGGGGTTGGGGAAGACGCTGACGATTTGCTGCGAGCTGGCCTCATGGGTGGCGCTGATGCCCGTGCCGATGATGATTGTCCTGCAAAACGTGCTCGTGTCATACTGGTTGCTCACCGTGAGGCAGACCTCGTAGGTGCCATCGCTGGGGAACTCGTGGGTGGGGTTGGATTCGCTGCTGTTTGAATTATCTCCAAAGTCCCAAGCCCACTCGGTAGGCTCGTAATAACTGAGGTCTGTAAATTGGACGCTGAGATAATCAGATGTATCCTGGTCGTACCGGAACTTGGCAATAGGCTGGTTGTCCAAACCCAAGGTGTCGCACGGGCTGCCATCCAAGGGGCCAAGGCGGTAGTTGGGGAAGTTGGGCATGGTCATGGCATTGTAAGTTGGCAGGTGTATCCCATGCTGTTCCACCATGCAGTCGGGGTAGGGCAAATTGGGCTGGTGAATGACGTGGAGATATTGCGTGCCATTTACGGTGCAGATATATATTTTGCCATCAGGTGCTAACTGCGCCATGAAAAACTGAGTCGTCAACTGGTACATGTCATCCGTCAAAAAACCATCGTAGTGTATAACGGCTTTTGATGCCTCAATATCAGCTGCCTGTAAATCGTATTGGTACAAATTATTAAATGATGATACGTAGAGGTACCTTGAGTTGGGGGAGATGGCAATGCCTGCAGAAAACGCTTGATCATTATAGTGAATTTGCATCAATTCAGTCAATTCTCCGCTGCACCTGTCAAACATAAATATATCAATAAATTGCCCGTCAGCAATGCTGATACCGTTCATGGTTGCGTATATGCTCCCGTCCGGAGAGAACACAGCCTGTCCAAGCCCGTCACTAGGTATCGAGTAAGCGGTAGTATCAGAATCTACGACTTTAATTCCTGATGGGGTAACTAAAGCTTTGTGAAATATGCCGGAAGCCCGCTCCCGGACCACCACCCACCAGTCCCTCCCATTCCCATGCTTTACTGCGGTTATCTTGCCGGGTTCCAAGGTGTCAACCATGATTAGCTTGTTTTTTTCAACCACTTTCCCATTCCCTCCTTCCAAGTCCATATCCACAATTGAGTAATAAAAATTTTTGGTGTGATAACCTAGCCCATTCATAGGATATTGCATGTCGGCATGCAAAACAAAGTACCGATTGGAGCCATCTAGATGGGGAATCGACATGACGCCTTGTGGCAATCTAAACCCATCTTGAAAATGTCCATTCCAATAAGGGCCAGGGCTTAAATAATTGCCATTCTGCATCATATTATATTCTTTGTTATATACTGAAACTCCATTTGTGAATAATTGTAAGTTCCCTATGCTATCACAAATACTTGAACCTGTTTGGTCAAAGTTCATTTCATTGTACTTATACGAAAGCAATGGAGGGTTCTTGTTGAAATCAAACACTGTTCCTCCCCACTCAGTACTTATGGGACCACTCCCATAGCCAAAAAGCCATACATGGTCATGGTTCTGCGCCGAGCAATCCAACAAACAAAGCAGCAAAAAGAGAAAATAAACGAGTCGTTTTTTCATACCGAAGGTTTAGGCTAAAAGACATTCATCCCTCACTCCACTACAATCAACTTGCCAGTTCCCAAAACCCGCTTATCCTGCCCCGGCAGACAAGCATCTTTCACCTCCCAGAAGTACAGCCCCGGCGCCATGCCCTCCAGCCCGACCACGCTCCAGCCGGGCATGAGGCGCTGGGTGTGGACCACTTGCCCGGTGGTGGTGCGCAAGGTGAGCATGGCCTGCCGTGGCAGGTAACCCTCGCCGATGCGGAAATTGGTGGCGGACTGGGCGGGGTTGGGGAAGACGCTGACGAGGTTGAGCGGTTGAGCCTCACTGGTAGCAGAAGTGGCGATTTCCAGCGTCTTGCAGTAGGTATCCGTGCTATTGTCGTTGGCAACGGTGAGGCAGACCTCGTAGATGCCCGGCTGGGCGTAGGTATGCACGGGGCTGGTGTCCTGACTGGTGCTGCCGTCACCAAAAAGCCACGACCAACTGTTTGGCTCGTAGGTGCTCTGGTCGGTGAACTCAACCGTAAGGTAGTCGGTGCTGTCCTGTGAGCAGCGGAACTTGGCCACGGGATGGTTGTCGAGGCCGAGCGTGTCGCAGGGGCTGCCGTCCAAGGGGCCTAGGCGGTAGTAGGGGAAGTGGGGGGAGGTGAAACGATTTAATGTGGGCAGTTGAAGGCCATGCTGTTGGAACTTACATTCAGTTCCCTTCTTGTTGGGCTGGTCTATCACGTGCAGGTATTCCACACTGTTCGGAGCATTGCCATAAATTCGGCCGTCAGGCCCAAGCTGCAGCTCGAAGAAACAGGTACATAGATTAAAATCAGTGAAAAACCCGTCCCATTTGGCCACAATCACCTTTGAACCTGCAATATCGTCCGCCCAAAGGTCATACTGATAAACGTTCAAATAATCATGTACCAAATAAAAGAACCTTGAATTGGGAGAAAAAGCAATGCCTCCACCAACATTGCCATCCGGCAATGTTATAAATACAGGGTTGTCGAACTCCCCTGTGCAACGGTCGAAATCATAAAAATAGACACCGTGTTCCACATTGTACCTCGCCACCTTATTCCCATCTGGGGAAAATACGATTTGACCCAAACTGTGTGGACAGCAAAAACTTGGGGTAGCTTGAAATTCAAAAGGGCCTTGCAAACCTTCGGGTGCTAATAAAAAATAGCTATAATTATTCTCAACTTCATCCGTCACATATATCCACCAGTCTCTACCATTAGCATGTTTGACTGCATTTACCATTCCAAACCTGCCATTTGTAAGTAGTTCTTGGTTCTTGACAATGACCTTGCCTAGTCCATTGTTTAAGTTCATGTCTATGATAGTTATATAGAAGGTAGTACTTGCCAAAACATATACTGGATGATAATCAAGTTTTAAATGAAAAAGAGCAATTTTATGGCTACTATCCGGAACGGGTAAAGCAATCATACTATTAACGAGAATATAACCTTCGTCTTGATAATTATTTGCGAATTCGCCAGGGTTAAGCCCATGTCCATTTGCCATGGTATTGTTTGTACTGTCGTTTATAGCTATACCATTTGAGTAAAATTGTAAAATCCCTAAAGAATCACAACTACTTGTAAATGTTATATCAAGGTTCATATCCCTATCTTGCCTATAAACCAAAGGGGGTTCGCTATTGAAATCAATTACACTACCACCAAAGTATGGTTCGGTAGCATTAGAATTGTAGCCATACATCCAAACAAAGTCATGTTTTTGGGCAGGGCATTCCACTAGGTAAAGCAATACAAAAGCAAAAATGGGGAATCGTCTTTTCATACAATTAGGTTTATAGGAAAGAGGCTGGCAAATTGCTTGCCAGCCTACCCAACACTATTTCTGTATCACCAATTGTGAAGAGAACAGTAGCACCTAATGGTATTACTTGGGCGCTTACAAGTATTACTTGGGCGCTTAATAGTGTTACTTGGGCACTTACAACTATTACTTGGGCACTTAATAGTGTTACTTGGGCACTTACAACTATTACTTGGGCACTTAATAGTGTTACTTGGGCACTTACAACTATTACTTGGGCACTTAATAGTGTTACTTGGGCACT